>JBAWXO010000032.1:0-10332 GCA_037144035.1 Kiritimatiellales bacterium | reverse complement strand
ATCACCTGCAAACGCGACCTCTTTCCGAACCGCAATATTACCAAGCACTAATTGACCCTGATGACCCTGTCTGACTTGCTTGGCAAACGCCGATATTTTTTTACACAGATGATTGGGCTTCCGCAGAGGGCTTTCATGATGGAATAAATAACCAACATATACCTTCATTCCGAGTGAGCGGTAATAACGTGCCGCATATACCGACTGGATTCTTGCCACTGCATACACACTTAATGGCGCAAAGGCATCCTTTTCCGAGATCGGCAGCCCTTGATTGACAAACTGCACGCCACTGCCTGTGATAAACACGCGACAATCCGGGGCATGTATCCGAACTGACTCCAGTAGGTTGAGCGTTCCGGTTGAGATCGTTTCGTGGTTTTCAAACAGTGCATCGTGCCGCGTGGTCGAGTTTGCGGCAAAGTGGAAGACATAATCCGGTACAATATCCTTGATAAGCGTCTCGACATATTGGCGATTTGCAACATCGCCCCCGGTTGAACGAGAAACGCCGTAAACAAGATGCCCTTTTGACTGAAGAAACTCGCCTAAATAAATCCCATCCTGCCCAGCCATTCCAAAAATAATGCACTTACCCATCTTGTTTTCTTTCAAGAACCGCAGCCGACGGCAAATTTTCACCGCTTAGACAATTTCGATCTCAGGCAGGGGGAAAATGAATTTCCCGCCGCGTGCAAGAAATCCTTTTTCCCGCTCCAAGATGTTGTGCTTAAAATGCCAAGGTAATACTAAAAAGTAATCGGGTTCCATCGCATGAGCCTCTTTTTCCGAAATAATTGGAATGTGTGTCCCGGGAGTAAAGCAGCCGAACTTCTGTTCGTTAACATCCGCGATGCAGGGTATCTGTTTCGATGTAAATCCGCAAAACTGCAACAGCACATTCCCCTTCGTCGATGCGCCATATCCAAAAATTGTTTTGCCATCGCTAATAATAGCCTCGACCAAAGCGGTCAAATTCTTCCGATGGCGGAACACCCGCTCTTCGAAGTCACGGTAGGGCCGGGGTGTATCAATGCCCATATCCAACTCTTGCTGCAGCATCCACTGAATAATCGGCATGTTTGATCGGAAATGAGCGGATTTTTTGCAAGCGGTAATGGCGAAACTCCCGCCATTAATCGCATTCATCTGCACGTCGATCACGCGCAAATCGCAACGCTCAAGCATTTCTTTTACGACCTTAAATGAATAGAATTCTAAATGTTCATGACAAATCGTATCATATGAGTTCGTCCGCAACATCGACGGCATATAACTTTGCTCGAAATGCCAAACCCCATCTTCTGCAAGAACAGACTCGATGTCCCGTACAAAATCAACCGGGCTCTCCAAATCGTAGAACATCGCAATTGAAGTGATGATTTTTGCCCGTGTGTTTGGAAATTTTTTACGAAACGCCTCTGCGGAAAAGAAGTCCGGGATAAGGTCGACGCCGTCCGTGTAGAATTCTAAGAACTTCTTCCCTGTCGGATCAATGCCGACCCTTCGATGCGTCCCTGAATAGGCTTTCAGCGCTGTGGCGTCATTGCTCCCGATATCAATAACCAGATCTTTTGATGAAAGCGGAACCAATCGCTCAAGTCCGCGGATCTTGTTCGTCAAATGAGCCACCATCGACGCATTCAGGCCAGAACGATATCCGTAGTTATCGCCATACATCTCGTCCAAACTATACGACTGTTTCAGCTGTAATAGACCGCATTTCTGGCAAGAGACCATATCCAGCGGTCCTTTTGTCACCTCGAAGGCCGGGCTGGCGGGGAAAACCCCTGTGAGATGCTGTTCCCCCAAGGATAAAACCAACAACAAATCCACACTCCCGCAGATTCTGCACTTTGAAATTTCTTTATACATATTCCACCTCGCCTTCCTTTATAAATTCAGGAGATTAAACATACATCTTACTCAGGATATTTTTTTCAATAAAAATCGTATTAACGTAGGTATCCGCATAAACCTCATACCCCATAGACCTCATGAAATCGAATACTTCCAGGGTTTTCCTTCCAAGACCTCCGACACAAGGATCAGCCGTCTCGGCGCACAAGAACACCGGACGATATTTTTTAAAATCCAACGATTTAAGAATTTCAAAATCGATCCCCTCGCAATCAATTGATATGAAAGTGGGTGCCTCGCCATCAAAATATTCATCGATTACGCTATTGATGCTCTTGATCTTCGTTTGTATGACCTCATACGACTTGATCTCGGGCACATGTTTCAGGACGAGCTCCGCTGCCGTTTTGTCAAACGAGCTCATACCTGGATCTTCTTTAAATTTATAAAACGGCAGGGTATCAACCTTGTCGGAAGTATAATGTATCCCGATATTCAACCCAATATCACGAGGACGTGTTTTTGAATATTCGCAGAATAAAACCGGATTGGGCTCAACAATAGCTCCGCTATAACCCTTAGCGTATAGAAAGAACGTGTTATTGCCGGCAACAGGATGATTTGCTCCGATATCTAAATAATTGATTTCTCCTACAAGATTTCTTTTTTGCAAAAGAGAAATTGCAAAATCCAAAATTAAATCCTCGCCGAATTGCGAAGCAAATTTTACCTGTTTATTTTTAGAAACCCCCATATTCACGGGGAGATATTTACTTCTAATTTTTTTGCGCCATTTTCGTACGGGGCATAAGCACACCAACGCTTTAATTATCAATCTTTTCATGCAGTTTACCTCTGATGTGTTCCCATGTTTTTCTGGTCGGACTGATGCACATACAAATAATCATACGAAGACATCTTCTCTGCCAGCACGTATCCCAACTCCTTTAAAATCTTCTGTGGCAAGAAGACCTCTCTCTCTGCATTATAGCCAAACATCGCACATTCCTTGTTCAACATCTCAATCCAGATCACAGGCCTGCATGTTTCCAATGTTTTTCTGGCGCCCTTCAGGAGCTCAAGCTGCATGCCCTCAACATCGATTTTACAAAAGTCGACTTGCGTTAAATTCAGCGAATCTAAAGTAATGACTTTAAATGCACCCGCCGCATCCATTTCAAACTGCGTAGAACCCACGCTAATACTGTTATAGCCATTAATCGCAGCAAAGCCTGCGCTTTCACCCAAAGCCACATTATGTCCAGTCACATTCTTGATGTCATTCAGCTCCAAATTTTTTTCAAATATATTAAAAACCGTTTTCAACGGTTCGAAGCTATGGACTTTTTTAGCATTACAGATTTTGGAAAAGAAAATCGTATGATTGCCAATATTTGTGCCTGCATCAATAACCACGCTTTCAGAATTGATGTACTTTCGCATTTTTATAAGAAGATTCTGCTCGAAAAATTCATCCGTTTGAAAAATCGTTTTCTGCACAATGTCTTTGGTCGCACTTGGCAGATATAATTTTACTGCCGTATCCTCAAACTGGATTGAAAATACATTGTCTTTAATCAATGTGCGGGCTTTCTCATAAAGCGCAATTTCTGCCAATTGCACCGATATTGCATCTAGTTTTTTTCTGATCTTTCTGAACATAATTAGCTCCCTCTCAATTTTCCTATAATCCCGGTTTATCCGACTGCCGGGGGTTCATGAAACAGCCTACTTCCCCTTGATTTTTAAAAATGGAATGCCAAATAATTTTATGTTTATTTGACCTCTTTTTTGCCGCATTGTCATTATGGGAATCAAGTTGAATATATAAAACTTTAACTTTGCATAAGCGGGAAATACGGATGTCTGACTTAGCGGTTTCTTTCTCTCGGTACCCATTAAATTTAATTTATGTTTCGACTCATAAAATCGATACATATATTCCGTTACCGGAGTATCAATCCCCTTATATTTTGATTTAACTTCATCAAACGACGAATCGATCACCTCGCAAACACATTTATATAACTCATCAACTGTCGGCGAATGTAATTCTATTAAATTTTTTGTGGACGCACCCACACACTTACAATCCATCTCTACAGAAAATGATATCTCCGTGTTGTTATCCGTGAAATCCGCCATGACATCCTGAATCATCGGGATTTTTTTTGACCAAGTGGATGCGTTCAACCAGGTAATGCCGCTATTCGCCCCGACCAATAACTTACAATGGTTTAACAGTTCTGCATTTTCACGGTAACTCAAAATACTTCCATCGATAATTTGGGCCGATGGCGTCTTAATTCGATCCTTTGACGACAATATACATTTAACGTGCGGATATTTTTCGACTATTTTCACTGCAAGATCGAGCGCCGTCTCTTGATCCATCATGGATTGCCCGCTGGCCGGCGAATATTCAATCAGGATCGGATAACTATTTAATCCATCAATCTCATGATTTCTGCAAAACGTTTTGACTCTTCCAACCTCGTCTTCTCTAAGGCAGATCACCGGCTCAGGTGACACGGTGACTCTATGCCCATAGACTTCCTGATAGATTC
The DNA here is from genome assembly GCA_037144035.1 of Kiritimatiellales bacterium. Lineage (GTDB taxonomy): Bacteria > Verrucomicrobiota > Kiritimatiellia > Kiritimatiellales > Tichowtungiaceae > Tichowtungia. Next base: position 5,905 of record JBAWXO010000032.1, on the reverse strand, counting down.
TGAAATAGATTGAACGGCAGGTCCCCCATACATGGGGCGCATTTTTTGCATCCAAATCCAGCACCATCGTTTTATCGAAAACTTTTCCTTCGCTTTTCAGTTCATCAACATACGCACGAACGCCATAACGAAGGCTTACAGAAGGATGCATTGGAAGCACGATAACCTCGTCAACATGGGGATTGTTTTCTATAACCTCCTTGAACCGCTCCCCTATAACCCATGTCAGATGGCATCCCGGGTAATCAATTTCCTTAATTTGCCGAGCGATTGTAGTCGTCAGGAGACAATCCCCCATTGAACCGGTCTGCGTTAATACTATTTTCACGTATTGAGTCCCTTCCCTCACGCAATTATTCATGGCTCATCACTTTAACTTTCAAGATCGGAACAAATCCAAACAGGTAAAATCGATTACAATTCCACGACTTTTTGACTTTAAACACGATTACACAGCCAAACAGAGAGTAAAATATCGCACGGCAGGTCTCTCGTCTTTTCATAACAGGAATTTTACCCAAAAAGGCACATTTGACTTTAACGGCCCCAGCCCCGCATACCGCCGAAATTTTTCTTATGTCATACTTCATTTCGAAAAACGCCTGCTTCCATTCCGGATAATATAATTTCAGCCCTAATTTGATTAGCTCTCGAACCGAACATTTGGAGAAACAATTGCCCGCATAGAGGGATTCACACTCCGCTAAAGTCATATTACATTTCTCACCATATAGCGTGTGAAAATTTTCAATAAATTGAACATGATAAAGGTCCCATAATGATTCGCTATGTCCGCCACCATAAAAAACCACTAATGGCGCGTCCACTTTGACACTTTTATAGCCAGAAGCATGCAATCGCATCATTAACAAATTATCCGCCATTCCTGTGAAGTTGATGTCGAAACCGTTCACAGCACAAAGCGCTGTTTTTTTTGCAAAAACTGTCTGATGACAGGGCAAAGCCCCGTAGGGGATCGCAGCTAACGTTCCTTCCCATGGGCTCAAAGAGGTGTCTGAAGCAAACCACAAAGCATTACCGTAAGACCAGTCCGCATTTTGGTGCAGCAGGGCCTCCACAGACAGCCTTATAGCACCGTCTGTACAATACACGTCATCTGAATTGAGAAAGGCAACATAAACACCTCCGGCTTTCCGGAGGCCCTTGTTCATGGCGTCATAAACACCCTCGTCGGGTTCGGAAAAACAGGTCAGCCCCCTGAACCGGATCAGTTCCAACGTCCCATCTGTTGATGCGCCATCAATAATGATGTGTTCTATATTCTTATAGCTTTGGGCCTTAATACTTTCGCACATTTTCCGAAAGGATTCTGCCCGTCCTGCCTTAACCAGATTAAACGTAACTGTAACTATTGTGACGAGTGGCTCTTCAGTCCCGCGAGGACATTGATGATCATTCATTAACAAACCCTTATCTTTTTTGCATTCCGCGAACTGATGAAGCCAGCATTTTGTCAATTGCATCGATACATTGATTCCGGCGCAAATTCAAAAGTGCCAGTTGTTTGACAACCACATTTTTTCCTTCTGCAGGCACACGTTCAAACTCATAGACCTTTTCCTGCTCGTGCCACAAATCACAATTAACCTTTGCCAGTTCTGAAAATGCTCCCCCAATGGAAGTATCTGGAACGGGGCGGAGTTCATTGCCAGTCTGTTTATAAACTTTGTTCGCACTGAAAGTTAGCCTCTCAACAGGGATTTTCCCAGAAACAGCATCCCCCATGAAATCATCAATTTCCCGAGAAAGCTGGATTTCTTGAAGAGAAAGACTCTTTGCCTTCTGTTCGTCATCGCAGTGATATTGCTTTAATTTCACTATCGAAAGCTTGTCACAAAGCGAGCCTAACGTTTCCGCCATATACTTATCCTCCAGCGTTTTCCGAGCCTAATACAATAACGATAAAATTATTTACCCTTAATCTTGAGAAAAGGAATGCCTAAAATTTTGATGTCTATCTGATGCCTTTTTTGACGCATTGTCGCAAGGGGGAAAAAATTAAAAAGAGAAACCTTCAACTTGGCAAAGGCGGGAAAAACAGATGTTTTCTGCCCGTCAGACTCGCACCTGGCGGCTGAGTTTAGGTTCGATTTGTGTTTCCTCTGGTAAAAACGATACATGTATTCCGATGCCGGAGTTTCAATTTCTTTGTGTTTTGATTTAACTTCATCAAACGACGAATCAACCACTTCGCACACACACTTATACAGCTCTTCAAAAGCAGGCGACCGCAACTCGATCAGGTTTTCTGTAGAGTCGCCAACATACTTACAATCCATTTCAACTGAAAAAGATAATTCCGTGCTGTTATCCGAAAAATCCGAGACGACGCTTTGGATCATCGGGATTTTTTTTGCCCATGTTGACGCATTCAGCCACGTAATTCCACTATTCGCCCCTATCAGCAACTTGCAATGATTCAATAATTCTGCATTTTCACGATAACTCAAAACACTCCCATCGATAATTTGTGCCGACTCCGTCGCAATACGCTCATGGGATGTCAGCACGCATTTCACATGTGGATATTTTTCAATCAGCTTGTTTGCAAGTTCAACAGCCAATTGTTTATTCATCATTGACTGCCCGCTATTGGGCGAATATTCGATCAGGATCGGATAAGCATCTGCAAGCCCATGCTCGCGACAAAAATCTCTGACTTTTTTTACCTCGCCCTCTTTAAGCCGGATGACCGGCTCTGGCGAGACGGTTACTTTTTGTCCATAAATTTCATGATATAACCTGAAGTAGATTGAGCGACAGGTTCCCCATAAATAGGGTGCATTTTTTTCATCTAAATCTAAAATTATTATCTTATCAAAAACTCTGCCCTCCCTTACCAATTCATCAACATATGCCCGGACGGAATAACGCAGACTCATGAAGGCGTCTCGTTCTTTTCCAACAGGAAGCACTATGATTTCGTCAACATGGGGATTGTTTTCAACTACTTCCTTAAACCGGTCGCCTACCACCCATGTCAGATGACTTCCCGGATAATCCACCTCTTTTATCTGGCGGGCAATTATCGTTGAAAGCAGGCAGTCCCCCATTGCGCCAACCTGTGTTAATATTATCCTCATTTCACTCGTGTCCCGATGGATTATAAAGTTAAACGATTATCCGTTTGGAGTTTGTATGCGTGCAGTAAAATTTTCAATTATTCCATTAATGAAACTTTCTGGCATGTAATCCTCCGTCGGAAATGAAAAATGAGGGGGTTTTTCAAATGCGGCACATTCCGCCAATAATCTTCCCAGCGCCTTCATGTCGCGATCAGGATAAACAAAACCACAATTGTATTTTTTGACGCGCTCCCCAATGACCTCGTAGTCACTGGCGATGACCGGCGTGCAGTGTCCAATCGCACGCGAAAGAACGCCGGACGATCCATTGTGGCTGTGATAAGAGAGCAGGACATAATCGGCGGCATCCATGAGCAAGTCGAATTTTTCTTCGGAAATCCACTCGTTAAAATGAACAAACTTCCGCTGCCGAATCAGCCGCTCAATTAACTTTTTGTGCCTGAAGGTATGTTTTTTCATTTTCCCGCCACGCACAAGAAGCGGGGGGCGTTGCTCAATTCGATCCATCAGCCGCATTACATCCAAAAGTCCTTTACGCCGCTCATCCGACCCTAAATGCACATAGATGGTTCGATCCAGCGGCAAGGCGAGCTTTTGACGCGCCTCTTGCTTGGTGTGCTTAACAAAAGGCCGGAAGGGATCGGCCAAGAAAATCGTTGGGAACGGCACCCGCTCAGGGTTCTTAATTGTCCGTTCATCAATGACAAATACATTCCCAAGCTGTCCCCTTTGCTGAACCTCTCTGATCCATTTCACCAACCGTTTGGTTCTGCGATATCTGACATCGAGCATCCGGAAAAGATCGTGATTAAAAAGCTGTCCCACCCCGATAATGATGCCATGTACCTTTATGTTTTCCGGTGGTGTCATAATTTTACGTGTACTCTGCGACCAGAAGATATGCTCGAGGCACGGATAGAAAAGGTGCTGCACATCGAATTTTTTTGCCAGCTCAACAGATTCCGTACTTGGACAAACCCGGCGCACCGTTGATACACGCATCACATCAGCGGGCAACACAACCGGACTGTCCTGGTCGGTTACAACAATAACCTCGCAGTCGGCCCTCCTTAAGGCATCAACCACCAGTTCCAGATAGAACGGGAAATGTCCCTCCTCGCTCGGCTCATAAACTAAGATTTTCTGTTTTTTATTCACCACATCTACCCGTCTAGCAAAAACTATTCACCACAAAGAACACAAAGATCAGCCTCTTATTTAACTGTTAATCTAACCCACATCATGCCCGGGGCACGACCTTCATTAATAAATTTTCGGCGTATGCGTTTATTAAATGATTTTAATATAGGAAACTTATCCAGATTTACGCCGCCGTCGCCTGCAATTTCGATATGATGAGTTCCTTGGAATCGTTCAATCAGTTTATTGATCATTCCCGGCACAATGAAATCATGTGATTCAATGATCATGTCAATTTTCCTGAGTTCGGGGATTTTATCGGGATCCAGCAGCTCATCTTCGCTCCCTTCAATATCACAAAAAATCAGCGCCTTTCTGCCTCCACAGAGAGTTGATATTTTTGTTTCATCGCACAGACCATCAAAACAAATTTTATCTTCTACATGATTTAATGCTGCTAACTGTCTGGCATTGTCGAGCGCTTCTTCTTCGATATCAAACGCATAGATCCTCTTCGCATAATTTTGATACGCAAAACCAATCGCATAATACCCCTCGGCACAACCAACATCCAATATCACATCGTATTCACGCGACGTGATATCCAGAATCCACGGCGTCATCGCCGATTCATAGCAACCGATAATTTTAGGCATTAACCGGGAGCAGTTGGCTTCCGTGATATATCGCATCCCCTTGAAAGGCCCCGCCTTTATCTCCAGATCCATACCCAATAGTTTTGGCTTTCTTAGATGCTTAAGAACGATGTATTGCCAAATCAGTTGCATCTTTTCTTTGTTCATATTCGACCTTTTTTATGACCTTTTATAGCGCAGAAAACATTCCCCATAAAGAACGCAAGGAGCACAGAGATCACCGTCTTCCTGCACGTTCTGTGTGGTGAAAATTCTCTATCAACCAGCAAACACCATTAGCCGCGCTTGACCAACGTGAAAATGGCGCAACCATACTTGCAATTAAAATTCTGCTTCGCAGCTTCGCCATCCCACGGAATATTAATATGCAATTCCCCTTTATCAGAAACATAAGAGAACTTTTCGATTTCAAAATTCCTTTGGACTGTTTTGAGCAGATAATCCATTGAAAAAACACGATGGGCATTAAACTCCACCCGAAGCGACCCTAGCGGTACAGAAAAATAGAAAATCCCGCCCGATTTCACCATTTTTGACAGGTTTTCGAACCCTGCTAAATGCCCGTTTGCATTAATCGGGTCTCCGTAGCGCCCCAACCCGAAATGCTCGATCGCATGCAGGCACGATAACGAATCGGTACAACCGAGCAAATCGGGACTTAACTCGCCCATCAAGTCACATTTTGTAAATTTAACATTCCGTATCTTCGAGTTTAACGGGCGAATATCAAATATCTCGATTTCCCGAAATGAGGCCACATGCGCAATAAGGCCATCCACACGGGAGCCTATATCAACATGCCGGGCTGGATTCGCTTTAAAAATCTCCTGAGCAATATACAAGTCCTGGAAAAAATAGATCTTATCTCCGATCCCGCTTTCAGCCTTCGCATCGTCCAGAATAGGATACATCTTCCCAAGCGGAACAGGCTGCAAAACGCCATCCACCATCTGACGCTTGAACATCGACAGATCCTTCCTGAAACGGGGAGACAGACTCTTT
>JBAWXO010000031.1:0-10440 GCA_037144035.1 Kiritimatiellales bacterium | reverse complement strand
CCCCCGTCGGTCGAATTGCGGCCGCCTTTCACCATCGGCAATGACTGCCGGTTCCATTCTATCGCGGTGATCGGGCCGAACGCGGTGATCGGCAACCGCGTGATTGTGGACAGCCAGACCGAGCTTTCTGATTCCATCGTGCTCGACGGCACCTATCTGGGAAGGAATCTTGAAATCAAAGGAAAAATCGTTACGGGAACAAAGATCATTTCTCCTGCCGACGGCACCATCGTCGAGATCACAGACCCCTGGCTTCTGGCCCGGCTTGAAGCCCCCGTTCGGTTCAGCGACTGCACCCGCCTGCTGGCCGGATGGCTGCTGGCCGTCATACTGACCCTGGCGCAAGCCCTCCCGTTTGCGCTGCTCTATCCATTGGTTTTCCTCTCCGGCGACGGCCTGTTCCGGTCGAGCCCGCGGCTGGGCCGAAGGATGCGCGTGCTGCGAATACCGCATTGGGAGTCCTTGAATCCATCGTCATGGAAAGTTCGGCTCTTTACCGGTCTGTCGCTGGATCTCTTCCCGATGCTTGCGCTCGCGGCCTGCGGACGGCTCTGGCTCTGCGGTCACACGCCCTTGCATCCCGAACGGGACATGGCTCTGCACAAACGGCTGCACCGCTATTTCCCTGCGGCCATTGTCTACCCTGCGCGTCCCGGGACCGCCTGCGATCCGGCAACGGAAATGGCGAATGCTCTGTATTATGAGCGCTATGCATCGCTGAGAGAAGATGTGCGCACCGTATTGAGAACTCTCGCCGGACGGCTGTTCGACGTGCTTTCGGTAGAATCGGGCCCGCCCTCTGTTGTCAGTAACCCATCCAAATAGTGTGAAGCCAAACCCCATAATAAAAACCAACCCGCTTGACGACGGAGAAACCGTGCTGCTGACGACTGCGGATCCGGTTCTTCTAAGTAACTGGCGCGCACTGCTGTCTGGCCGCTGTACCTGTCTGTCTGCGGCTTCCGCCGCGCAGGCTCACCAGATTCTGCAAAAGGAGCCCGTTAAAGCGATGTTGCTCGCGGACCCGCTTCCAGACGGGAACGGCATTGAATTCATCCGCACAGCTCACCGGCTCAAACCGGAAATCAAAACGGTGCTGTTGACCGAACAGACAGACATAAATCTGATCATCACAGCCTTTAATGAGGGCTGCATTTTCCGCTGCCTGCAACTGCCCGCCGCCCCGGAAACTCTGGCTAAAGCGGCTAAAGATGCGTTGCGCCGGTACGAAATGGATCGCGTTCAGCAGAAGCTCGCTGACCATGCAAAGGAAATCGACCAGTACCTTCACTCCGTTCCCTATTGGCTTCATCGGCTCGAAACCATCCTTTCTCAAAGCGCACGCTCCCTGACCCTGGGCACCGGATTGATTCTGGGTTCCAGCCTGCTGATCCTGCTGTTCGGTGCCGGCGTTCTGTTGCTACTCTATTTCCTTAAGTCCATTCTTGGGTTTGATTTTTTTGACACTCACCTGAGCGATTTTTTCTCCGGCGCAGGCTGATTACCTGCGCCGATTTCGCGCCACTAACCACATCAAAGGAAAACTGGAATGATCATTAGCATCGGAGTTCTTGCGTGGAATGAGGAGGAGTGCATCGCAACGGCGCTTCAGTCTCTGCTGGATCAAACACTCACACGCGAACTGGCAGACCATGCCGAAGACCGGATAGACGTTGTCGTTGTCCCTAACGGCTGCTCGGATCGAACAGACGAGCGGGCGGCCGAAACGCTTCGAAACGGCGCCGCCTCGCTACCCCCGGACAGGTTTACCTGGCGTGTGGAAAGCCTGCGCGAGCCCGGTAAGGTGAACGCCTGGAACCAGTTCGTGCACCGGTTCAGCAACCCGGCTGCAGATTTTATTTTCCTCATGGATGCGGACATCCGCTTCACGCATCCCGATACGCTGAAAAATATGCTGCGGTCGTTGAAGCAGACCGCGCTGGCGGAAGCCGCGACGGACCTTCCGCAAAAGCACATTCTTTTCAAGCCGCGCAAAACGATCTTCGACCGCATATCGCTGGCGATCGGTCAGATCACCCAAACCGCACCGGCGCAATTGACGGGACAATTATACTGCGCCCGCGGCCCGCTGCTTCGGCGTATCCACATGCCGCTGGGTTTGATGGTAGAGGATGGCTTCCTTAAGCACATGATCTGCACAGACCTGTTCACGCAACCGCCGGACAACCGCCGGATCATCCGCGCGCCCAACGCTTCCCATGTGTTCGAGGCCTACTTCCGAATCCAGGATATTTTCAACAATCAACGGCGGCAGCAGATCGGCCACTGCATTTACACGTATCTTCGTGACTGCCTCAAGAGCGCCTCCGGAAAGAAAGATGCAGGCGAACTGATCGCGGAAAACAACGCCCGCGACCCCGACTGGTTCCGAAAGGTGATTCGCGAGCGCGTGCAGCAGGGCGGCTGGTGGGTTATCTATCCGGGTGCCTTTTCGGGCCGGTTTAAGCGCCTGCGAAACCTTTCACCCGGACAGGCTGTTCTCCGTTTCCCGGTGGCGGTAGTAGCCTTTCTGATGGACGCGATCGTTCTCTTGGCGGCAAACCACCGGCTCCGGAGCGGGCAGCTCGCGGGTGTGTGGAAAGACACGAAATCGGCAGTCCTGAGTCAAACCACTACACCGGATCTGAAACGGTAGCGGCAGGTTCAGAGAGTCCCGGCAATTCGCGTTCCATCAGACTGTAGATCTGGTTGATCCGGTGCAACGAATCAGGCAGCGGACGGTTGCTCAACAGACACGCATACGAATCAGCCTCGGTCGGGTGAAACCCATGAAGTCCCGGCATGCGTTGGTTCCCCATGTAACTGGGCACAATTTGAACGGCGGCGTTCATCAGAAAAATCAGATCGCCGTACATACGGTCTTCAAAAAAAATACCGAGCTTCTTCAGCTCATCATCGCCCAGCAGACGGCCATGGGGATGCGCGGACAATAAGCCGGCGAGCACGCTCCGGGCTTTGTCGGTCAGCGTCCAGAAGCGCGCCATGGTTGCATCGTAGAACGCCACATAATCCTTGCCGTGTTCGAGTCCGAGTCGCGTAACATCGCCGATCAGATCGTGTTCTCCGGTGGTGTTGTGCATGCCGTGATCCGTGAAGACATACCATGACACTTCGTCGTAGGAGGCTTCGGCTGCCGCGATCGTTTTGCGGATCTGCTGATCGTACCATTGCAGAAGTTCTGTGACGCTCGGCCCGGCATTGCCCTTGGCATGCATTAAGGCATCCAGGCGTCCCAGAGAAACATAGGAGAAGTCGATCTCCCCGGCACTCAGTTTCTCGCGTAACCGCTCGAAGCGGGCTTCGTCGGACGTGCCGCTCTGATGCACATAATAGGAAAGTCCCTTTGCATCAAGCCGGTTGAAAATCGTCTTGCCCCGAACAAGACCCTCGCGCCAGATACTCCGCCTTTCGCAGTAGTCGAAGAATGGCAGCATGCGGAACGGCACGTTGTAGATCATAAAATATCCGGTGAATCCGTGCAGCTTCTTGATGGCCTGACTCATCCAGTAGCGGACACGTCCGCGACTGAAGATGGAATCAGGAAGGATCTTCAAATAGCGCAGCCAGCGGTAGGGACAGGTGTCCGGAGAATAGTAGAACGAGGACCACATCCCGTGCTCGCCCGGCAGAAGGCCCGAGATGATCGAGGGATCACAGGCCGAGGAGTAACCGAGAATTGTCTCCAGCCGGCGGGTATCCCGAACCAGTTCTTTCAGGAAGAACTGATTCCGCTGATATACCTCCCACCCGAAGGCATCGATGAAGAAGAACAGACCAATGGATGATTTTTTCATAAGCACCGCCTCTGTGAATAATGAACCCTCTGCGAAATGTTTTCCAACTTACCCCGGGCAATTCCGCGACGCCCGGTCTGTTTCCACAACGGCGGCTTTAAGGCCGCTGTGGATGGCTGAATGAATGACTGTCCGGTATGCAATATTGTAAGGAATCGTCCACGGCTTAAGTCTGATGCACGCGTACAGGCCGTCGCGAATAAGCTCCCGCAGACAAGCCACGGTCTGTGCAAAGCCGTGAGGCCGCTGGCCATACATACGATGGTAAGTCAGGCCATGACGGTATTTTTTTCGGTAGAGCTCCTTGATCGTGTAGTTATGGGAATGCTCGACCTGCGAGTCGAGCAGGAGCTGGAACCGGGCTCCTTGTTCGCGGCATTCCTTCGCCCAGGCGAGATCTTCGGCATAGCCCGTCACAGGAAACTTGACGCGCTCCCACAAAGACCGTTTGAACGCGCAGGCGACAGCGGAAAAGAAATCCTCATTCTCCTGCTTGATGTTTCGCGGGTCATAGGCCCGCCGGTAATCGTAGTCCACAATGAAATAGGCGTTGGACCGCGCCAGCTGTTTACTCATGGTGGCATCGGCTGTTCCGTCCAGAATTGGACGAAGGAGCCGCTCCAGCCAAAACTCATTCAACGGAATGGCGTCGGCATTGAGAAAGACGATCAGATCGGCGCTGGTTTTTGCGATCATGTCGTTGAGTACTTTTCCCGGAATGTAGCTGCCGGAAGCGATTTCGGTTAACCGCTCGGGGTTGGCCCGCTGCACGACTTCGAGCGTGCCGTCCGTGGAGCCCGAGTCCACCGTGTACAGCGTGTAATCCTGCCACGTCTGCCGGGCAAGACGATCCAGCGCCGTAACCACGTACGGCATCTCGTTTTTCGAACGCATGATGATGGCACAAGACATAATCGCCTAGCCCCTTTCCTTCACGGATTGATAGACACCCATGACCTGTTTCGCAGTTTTTTCCCATCTAAAACTTTCCGCATACGCAATCCCCCGTGCGGTAAGTTCAGAAGTCTTCCCGATGCGCAGAGCTTCCTCCATTGCTCCAGTAATGGCATCAATGTCTAAAGGATCGAAGGTCGGCATCCCCTCCCCTGCGATCTCTTTCATCGATGAGGTGTTAGAACAAATCACCGGCGCGCCGCAAGCCATTGCTTCGATGATCGGAAAACCGAACCCCTCAAAAAGCGATGGATAAACCATCACTTCGCAAGCGGAATAGAGATGCTGGATATCCGCTATTGGCGCAAAGCCGGTAAAGACCACATCCCGTGCCACCGGACTGCGCGCGGCGTAATCCTTCACAACATCGGCCCCGTTCCAGTCGGCTCCCGCTAACACCAGCTTCAGTTCTGACGGACTTCGCGCCTTCAGCCGCTCAAATGCATGGATCAGGCGCAGGTGATTCTTAGCCGGATGCTCCACGCGCGAGACAAAGACGATGAAGGGAGACTCTAATCCGTATTTGGATCTGAGATACATGCGACATTCAGCGGCAGGAACGGGTCGATACGCCTGCCGATTGATTCCAGAATAAATCACCGAGATCCGCTCTGCCGGATAGCCGATCAAATTCACAAGATCTGCCGCCGTGAAATGGCTCACGGTGATCACGTGGTCAGCCCGCCGAATCAAACCCGGAACAACCTGCCGGTTGAAAAACATCCGGGCGGCGTCATATTTGTGATCCATATGAAGCGTGGCCAAATCATGCACGGTGGCCACCACCTTGGTTCCTTTTATAAAAGGCAGACGGCGGTAGCTCGGAACATGCACCAGATCATAAGCCTCCCGCCGGGAGCGTCCGGGCAGTACGAGGTTATGCCAGAGAATATTTGGTACCGGCTTGCCCAATGCATCTGGAATTACGGTTTTATGAAAACGCGGAAAGCCGTCACGAATCAGCTTTTGATCCGCGTTCGGAATCAAAAGATCGTAGCTGTTTTTCGTGTCCACGTCTTGAAGTGTATGTAGTAGATTGACGACATACGATGCCACACCGGTACGCCCGCCTTGAAGGACGCAGGCTGAAAATCCAATCTTCATTTCCGCATCCTCCTTGACGCATGCCGTGCGCGGGCGACCTCATAAATGGCGCGCGTCTGGCGCGCCACCTCGACCCAGTCATACCGCATCACTTCACGCCCCGCCTGCTGTTTCAGGCGCTCACTCAGCAACGCATCTTCCGCCAGCCGGGTCAGGCGCTCCAGTAGCCCGTTCTCATCATCTTTCTCAAACAGCAGAATGTCTTCGCCGTTATGCGTAAAACCGGGAATCCCGCCAATGCGTGTGGCGATGACCGGAACTCCAGCAGCCCATGCTTCCAGAATAACAATCCCGAACGGCTCATGCACCGTAGGCAGGACAAACACGTCTGCCGCTTTATAGGCGGAGGGAAGCAAGGGATCACCCGGCTCAAATCCGGGTATAAATATTATCCGATCCTCCAGTCCTGCCTGCTTGACCGCATCCATGATGGACGTCCGGTAATCCTCAACGGTTACGGCACCGATCAGCGCCAGCTTCCATCCCGGATGCGTAACGGCAAAGCGGGCGAAAGCCCGGACAAGCAACAGCTGGTTCTTCTGGTAGTCGATACGCGAGACGCAAAGCACAAGCTTTTCTCCCGGTTTCAGCCCCGCATGCTGCCGGAACGCGGCCGCATCCGCTGAGCGGAAAAGCTCTGTATTCACGCCGTTGGGCATGTAATGTGCCTTGTCGCCGTAGCGTTGGGCAATCGCTTCGTGCTCATCGCGTCCGACGCAGATAATCGCATCGGCATCTTCCAGCACCCGGCGTGCACCCAGCATCCATCCGAACACCCTGCCCCACTCAGGTTTACCTCGAAAGGGATCCTGCATCTGCCGCGACTGATCCTCTGGGAGTGTCAGATGACCACCATGAATGCTGACCACATACGGGATACCCCGGAGCCGGGCCGCAGTCCGCGCAATTCCGCCCAGACGGTGCTGAACATGCGCATGGATTATCGAAAGTCCCGGCTCCCGCCACAATGCGCGGAAAAGGCCGAAGGAAAGCGGACTCCCGCCCTTTAGTCTCAATTTGGCTTTGGCATCCTCCCCGAGAAACAACCAAGGGAAAACATATGGAAAACGATGCACGGGTACCGACTGAAAATTTTCTGTTCCCGGATGCATAAACATGTCGGTACAGAATATGGGACTTTCTATGCCGCAACGGACACCCTCTCTTGCGAGATTGGAAACCACGCTTTCCGTGCCACCCCACTTTTGCGGCACAAAACGCCGCATGACATGAGCCACTTTGCCGACGGGTCTCACGCTCATGCGAGCCTCCCGGTTGCTTCCGGTGCATCCATAAAAAGGGTATCGAGTTTCGTGATCTTAAGCGTTTTAAGGGCGGCTCCGTGAAACCCGAAACACCGGAACCCTATGCCTGCCTGCACCGTCCGTTTCCGTATGGCGTTCAAGAATCCCAGTGCGGCGCTGTCAAGAAACTCGACGGCCGCCGCATCCACCGTTACGCCGTCGCGCTGCTCCTGACGTTCCAGCACCTGCCACGTCTGTTCGAACCGCTCCCTGAACAGCTCCACGTTAGCAGCCGTCAACTCCGCCGGTAGCACAAGCGCCAACCGTCCGCCGGCAAGGGTGCATATGTCGCTTTCTCCATCACGGTTCCGCTGTGTTCTAATCAAGTCAACGATCTCACCGGCGCGATCCGCCACGTGAAGATAATGATCCAACCTAATGAAACGAAACTCTCTGGCGACGCGCGGATGTCTGGCCAGCACGTATAGGCAACGCCCATTGGAACGGCAAATGCGGCAGACCTCAACCAGCAAGCCCAGTTCCAGAATGTTCAGCCAAGTACGCTGCATCGTGTCGACAACTAGAGAGAGATTGCCGTCCCCGTCCTTACACGCATTGCGGAGCAGTTCAACCGCAGGGCCGTCAGCACGATCCGGAAACACCACGCGTTTTGCGCGGAGGCCTGCGAGCAGATCAAATTCCGCCGGATTGGCTGCGGCGTGCTTCGTCGTACCGCTCGGCCCGTAGCGCAAAACCAGCAGTTTGATCAACGCGACCGCAAAGAAAAACAGATTAGAAACATACCGTTTGAACAGCCGCCGGGGATCAGACAGCATCCGCCATAACCATTCCAGCGCGCATTTCTGAACGATGCGGGGAGCGCGCTTCTGGGCGCCTGCCAGAAAATCAAGCGACCCGCCGACCCCGATAGACACCGGAACACGCCAGTCGCGAATATTCATATTCACCCACTTCTCCTGCTTTGGCGCGCCAAACGCGACCAGCAGAATGTCGGGATTCGCCGCGTCCAGCTTCGCCAGAATTTCCGCGTGGTTCATCGCCAGCACATCGGCCTTCGGGGGCGAATAGCATCCCGCGACCCGCAGCCCCGGATAACGCTGCGCCAAATTCGCCATAGCCTTTTCAGCGACACCCGGCGCACCGCCCAGACCGTACAGACCGAAGCCCTCACGTGCGCACAACTCCGCAAACATCGGTACCAGATCGCTCCCGGTGACCCGCTCTTTCAAGCCAAATCCCATTAGACGGGAAAGCCAGACAATGGGGATGCCGTCCGCAACCACCAAATCTGCCTCCAGCAAAATCCTCTGCTGCTCCGGATCCCGCCACGCCTGCATGATGAAGTCGAGATTCGCAGTCGCGATATATCCGGGGCAGCGCGAATGAACACGCTGTTTGACCCATTCCACAACGTCTCCGAAACTGACATCCTTAAATGGTACGCCAAGAACCACCACCGTTCTCGGCGTGCCACACTCTGCTGTTGTGTTCGGATTCTCCGTCGAAAATCGATCAATCTTCATAGGCCCGTTTCACCGTATCAAGCTCAGCAAATCCATGAGTTAACCCAAGTTCCGGTTTCATGCTAGTTTGTGTTTCCGGTTTTGTCCATCCTCGGAACCGGGGATGCCGTGATTTGTGCTGAGAAACTCCTTCTCAGAATCCATCAACTCCGCACGGTTTCATACGATGTGCTGTCCTGACTGATCCAGAATCTGCACACAGACACTTCGGATTAAACCGTTGCGGCACGCAACTGTTTTATTTTCACGACCCTTTCTGGCTGTTGGGCCTCTTTTTTGAGTCCCGAAAAATAGTTTGAACTATTTTTTAAAAAAGTTTGATATATCAAACAGGGCTTTGCTCACCTTGTTGCACCGCCCTACTCAGGCGGCAATGATGGCGGCGGCTTTTTGGGCTTTCGTCATGCGGGCAACCGTCGCTGCAAGGGCTTCGACTTTATCCACCAGTTCCTCCGGTTTTAAGGATCGGGCCACCTTGCCGAGCCCCATCACCTCTTCGGGCAGGTCGAGTCGTTCCTCCGTCCCGCCAGTGAGCATGTGCGGCATGGCCGTTTCGAGCGCCGTGCGAAAGGCTTCGCGTCCGGGACGGAAGTAGTGTTTCAGCACGACTTCAACGGTGGAGTGGCCGGTGACGCGACGTACCAGCTCCATCGGAACGCCCGCCGAGAGCGCCATGGTGATCCACGTCGTCCGTAACGAGTGGAAGTCCTTTACGCTGGCCTTATGGCGGGCATCTTCCCGCGCAACTACGGTTTCTTTAATTTCAGCCGCCTTGAGCGCCTTCTTAAATCGCCATGACAGGCCGTGGATGCTGGTTTTGTACATAGCCGCCGCTTCGGGAAACACGTATTCACTCACACGGGGAAGCTGTTCCAACTCGGCCCGCAAACGCGGAAACAGAGGAATCTCCGCCAGTTCGCCGGTCTTGGATGTTTTCACCGAAATGAATCCGTTTTCCAGATCGACTGATTCCCATTTGAGCATGGAGCAGTCACCGCGCCGCATGGCGGTACACATGGCGGCCATAACGACCGGACGGGTTAGCTCATCACAATGAGTTAGAATCGCGTTAAGCTCGTCTTGCGTAAAGGGCTGCCGGTGCATCGTTTTCTTGATTTTGGTCGGACAGCCGGAGAAGGGATTTTTAATAACCCCGGCTTCGTGGCCGATGCGCTCAAAAAAACCTTTCAGGAGGTGCAGCTTGTCGTTGTAAGTGGCGGCGGCATATTTTTGGGTTTCGAGGCTGTGCAACCATTCACGGGCCATTTTCGGAGTGATCTGTGAAATGTACTGCGCGGCAGGATGGTTGTTTTTGATGTAGTCGCTGAAATCCTTCAGCGTGGAGCATTGGGTTTTTTCCCATGAGGCTGATCTTTCCCGGCGGGTCGGAATCAACAGCCAGTGCGCGGCTATATCGGCTACCGGCACCCGTTCAATCGATTTGCCCGCTTTGAGTTCATAGAGTTCCTGCAAATGCTTTTCAGCGGACTTATGACTGGTTGCGTCACGAATGAGCTCATTCAGTTTTGCCTGCGCCAACGCCCGGGAACACTCAAATGCGGTGCTTCCTGTTTGACGGATGTCGGCAGGCGGGTTGCCCTGCACCTCAACGTCCAGATTGATAAACCGCCGCTTGCCGTTCACGGTATAACGGCCATACCACCATTTCGAACGAAGGTTATGATCTGCATCTCTTCTCAGTTCCAGTCCCATGATCCGCTCCTTGTTAAACGCATTGCGTTGTTATGTAACAAGGCGGGAAATCAAACGGGGCAAAGC
>JBAWXO010000030.1:0-10840 GCA_037144035.1 Kiritimatiellales bacterium | reverse complement strand
AAGGCGCGGCGCAGGAGTCCTGAAAACAGCCCCTTTCTGTATTGCCCAGCGGCTTGGCGGCTTTGCGAGAAACAATTCCACTCAAAGTAATTTCATATAATACCCGCGAATAATGAATGCGTTACAAATAGTAAGTCTCTCCTTGTTTTGGTGAACTGAAGCGGATGGTCTATGCAGATGCGGCAGACTGATTTTATGGGTCATTAGAGCACTTTCGAGTTAGTTGGTCGCAATGGAGACAAGGCCGCCGAGACGGCGGCGGTACGTATCGCAGGCGTCCCGCCTGCCTTGTTGCGACAAATTGAATAGAAAGTGCTATAATATCCGGCCGGGTTCAGAAGATTGTTTACAGGGACGTATCACTCCGCCCGTGGCTCGGCGCAGTCTGCGACGAAGACGGCTGACTTCTGCCGCGTCCCGTATGCGTTCTGGGAGCGGGGATCGAATGAAAACGGGAGCCGCATGATCCGCCGGTTTATAGCTAAAAGGCGGGACATCGCGATGTTCAGCCGGGAACGGATTCGGCAGATTGAGAAATGGATCAACGGCTATCCCCGCAAAATACTTCAGTTTCAAAGCGCAGAAGAAAGGCACATCACTGAGCTGGCGGCATGAGCGATTTTTTTACACCCCGAGTCCGGCATTTCACTTTACAATCCGCCAAACGACAGGAAAGGCTGTAAAGCCTTTGACGTAGCGGGCTGCCTCTGATATGGATGCAGAGATGATTAGTAGGTTTTCGACGAATGATATTTTTTAAGGGATTAAATGGCACGGGAAATAAAATATTTAGAGGTATACAAACGAGTTAAAGAACAAATATTAGCTGGTGAATATCGCGTTGGAGTCCGGCTTCCGACAGAGAAGGAGCTTTCAGGGAAATACGATGTCAGCATCCATACAGTCAGGCAGGCTATGGCCATTTTTAAGACCGAGGGCGTGATTCGGAAAGTCGCCGGGAGCGGAACGTTTGTTCAAGCGATGCCTGGCGAAGGGGCGGGACAGAGAGCCTCGGCAAAAAATATCGGAGTCATCGTATGGGAACGAACGCGACACATGTTCCCGCGAATGCTTCCTGCCATTGAGGAGGCGATATACTCTCGCGGGTACCATCAGATTGTGTGCAATACTGGAAAAGACCCTCAGCGAGAACGGGACATCATTGAGCGACTGCTGGAACAGGGGATTCGCGGATTCATCGTTTCCCCGATAAGTTGGGATGAGTTTTGCCTAGAAGATTATAGGCGGATATTGGATCGGAATATCCCATTAGTGATGGTTAATCGCCGCGCCAAAGGAGTTAAGACTACAAGTATTGCTGTGAATAATGAAGAGGCTGGATACTTAGCTACACGACGGGTGCTACAGGCTGGGCATCGCACAATTGGTCATTTAACATCATCTTTATTATGGGCAGAGTTGGTAGACGCCCGTATTCGGGGTTATCGGCGGGCATTGGAAGAATTCGCTGTCCAATTTGATGAACGTCTGATTGTCTTTGATAAGACTACAGATTCGACGAAGGGGTTTAATGGCGCGCTGGAACTGCTTTCCCGCCCAGATCGGGTGACAGGGGTTTTTTGTGTAAATGATGAGCATGTCCTTGGGTTGTTTGAAGCGGCGTCTAAGTTGAATTTATCCATTCCCGAACATTTATCTGTTGTCGGGTTTGACCAGTCCATGGAGGTGCAGTCTTACCTGCCGTTTCGACTAGATACATTGAGATATCCGGCAGAGGAGATAGGGACTTGTGCTGCACGCGAGTTGCTGAGTCAGATGGAAGACCCATTTGATCCTATCATTAAAACAATAGAATTGTATCCGATTCCTGTTTTCGGGAATTCGTGCTCCAAGCTTGATGTTGGCTGATTTAACCAGCTGGTAGTAGCGACCAAAGAAGGGTTGTTTTCAAAAAAAAGATCGTTGTCCTTTCTTTGATCGAATAAATACGTATGTTTATAGGTAAATATACCATTATATACATTGACTTTTTTAATGATCTCCCTTAAATAAATAGTAGAGTGGTGCCACAGTGGCTGTGGCGCAAGAATACGTTGGTTGGGAAATTTTGTCACAGAAGGAGAGCTGGGGATGAAAATATCTGTTTTTTCGATACTGAGTGCTTTGGCAATTGTAATGCTGAGCGAAGTTCAGGGCGCCGAGATGCTTGGGAGTTGGCCGTTGAGTGATTCTCTGGAAAGTCAGTCTGGCAGTTTACGAATTAATGCATACAGTCGCGGACAAAAAATTTCGCTGGAACCAAAGAACTTTATAGGCGGCGCTATAAAGTTGGGAGACGTGGCTTTATTTGCAACACCCTCTCTTGCTGTTTCGAACGGCATTACAGTGACCGGATGGATCAATCCTGACAAGGTTGAAATGGGTTTTAGCCAAACAGCACCGCACACCCTGATCAATCTATATGACAGTAAACAGGCAAACGTAGCGAATTTCATTTTCCGGATACTTGATGGAAAGCTGTCTGCATTCAACGCAGCCTCAAAGAAAAATATTTCAACGACTTTTTTGGCCCCGACCGAGCAATGGAGTTTTTTCGCCTTTGTTTTAACTCCGGAAGCTGTCCACATTTATCTAAACAGTTATCCAGCTCAGGTCGTATCTCTTGAGAATGCGGATCGTTACGATCGATTTTTTGTGGGGGCGATGAATCCTGCGGCTCTACGTTCTTATCAAGGTCTGATGAAAAACGTCAAATTATATGAGGGAACTTTGGGCGCAGAGGAGATCAAGGGTCTGTACGAAAGCGAACGTCCAACGGAGTAAGCCCCTTTTAAGTAGATAAATTGAACTTTGGCGGAAGGCTGAGTTCAAAGATTCGGTAGAAGTTTCGCAGACGGTTATTCAAGCATGTCGATTGTTCGGTGTCGAACCGCAGTATGCAAGACGCTGTTTATTTGATCCAAACCCATAGACAAATAGGTGAATAAATGAGTTTTGTTGTCAGGCGAATAAAAAGCATTCGTATGTGGAGCACTCTTCGGGTGGTTAGCGCAACTGTTTTTTTGTCAGCCGGGTTCGTTACTGCCGAATTTTACATACCAGGAAACCTGCTTTCATCGGGGAGTTTTGAAAATACGACGATTGAACAGCTGGATGCGACATGGGATTTTTCCCCGGCGGGTGCGTGGCGGATTGATGATCGGCAGGTTGTGGACGGGATTCATTCGCTGGCGGTGACAGCCAGCACCAATAAACCGGTTGCATCGGCTAAGCTGTCTCGGCCTGCGCGCAGTTCCGGGGATATCGTTTTCGGGGGCTGGATAAGTCTGAAGGGTTCCGCCGTAGGCCGAAACGCACTGGTGCGGATGACCTGTACGGCCGAGCCGTCCGGACCGCCGGGCACTGCATTCTTTGTTCCTGATGAATCGGATTATTATGCGGTTTCCCGTGAATTCCGTGCGGACACGCAACCGACCTATTTCGAACACCGTTTTTCGGTTCCGGTGTCATATAAAAGCCTGACCCTTTCACTATCCATCGACACGGGAGTGGGGGATGTCTATTTTGATCAGCTGTTTATTAAGGAAGGCACCAATACCCTTGCGAACTGGGTCGTGGAAAAACAGACAGAGCCGTCTCCGGCTGTATGGCGTGCAGGCACGAATGTCGAGTACCGGATTTCCGCCCGGGCGCCAACGGCTGCGAGTAATGACGTCCTGTGGGCGGACGTGGACTTTGCCCGTTTCTTTTTTGCTTACGGGGAGCGTTCCCCGCTAAATAGGGGCAGTGTGCAGGTTTGGGCTATCAGCACAAACAGGGCTGAACGGCTGGCGGCGGTTAGTGACGATGCTTTGCCAACCTTGGAAGATCACTACCAGCATAACGGATTGGTTCGCTGGCGGGCCAAGGACTGGGCGGAGCGGTATGAAATCTACTTCAGTCCGGCGGGGAAAAACGGAGATTCCTCAGAGCCTGAGCCGGTAACACTAGATGTCGGAGAAATGCTCAGCTATGCCCCGGAAAGGCAGTCGCCTGCATGGGGCGGCTGGCCGGGCGCCATGTTGGAAGTTATGGACGCAGATGGAGACGGAGACTGGGATCTCTATCCGGGAACTTCTGATGAAGGATATTATATCTGCCGGAATATCGGTTCTAATACATCTCCGCTGTTCGCACCGCGCTCCCGTCTTCTTCCAACCGATAAAGCGCCGTCCTCGGCGCGCGCGGCGGCCTGGATGGACTGGGATGGCGATGGCGATAACGATCGTATGAGCGGTGTGAAAGAAGCCCTGGGAACATACATCAACGGAGCGAATCTTCGTTTCAGCTTTAATCTTAATACCGGCAGTTCCTTGGCATCCAGCACCAGGGTGGTTGATACCGGAGGAAACGAGATTGTGTTGTCGGACGCAACCTGGTTCCTGATAGATGTCGGCGATTTTGATAATGACGGAAAGCCTGATCTGGTGGTTGGTACGGCCATGGGAACACTGGATTTACTGCTAAACCGGGGAATGAGTTCCGGCCAAGCAGTTGTAGAACACGTTCAGGTTCCGTTCAATCGCTACAGTACCGATCCGTATGAATCTGGAGATATGGCCCTGAAACCGGTCGTGGTGGACTGGGATGGCGATGGGGACGATGATATTGTCTTTACCGCGTGGCAGGGCTTCTTCTGGCTTCTGAAGAACCAAGGAATATCTAATACGGTAAATTTCGCAGCGGCGGAACAATTCAGGCAGTGCGGCGGACATCTGGCACTGGGCGATTCAGCGACACCGGAGGTTGTGGACTGGGATAACGACGGGGACATGGATCTGATCGCCGGCTCGGTTTCTGGCCATATTGGATATTTCCAGAATATCGGCAACCGGACTAATCCTGTTTTTGTCGGGATGGTGGAACTGACGAATAATTTGGGGGATCCGGTCTATATCACACCAAAAGGAAAAACGCCGATTCAGGGTCCTGCCGAAACCATGTGGGGGTATCTCTCCTGCGAGGCTTGGGATGTGGATCGGGATAATGACTTGGACTTGATTATCAATGATTCGCTCGGGCGTCTGCGCTGGATCGAAAACATCGGAACACGTTCTGCGCCGGTGCTCTCCAGTCAGATTCATGACTTTATATATACCAATGCGCCAGTAATTACGCCATGGCGGAACCGTCCGGGCGTGACGGATCTGAACAAAGACGGACTAGTGGATATATTTACCCTGGATGCGGTTGGCGATCTGGTTCTCTACCGGCAATCGGGATCAGATCCGTCCGTTCTGGTCAGCAGGACAAAGATGGGATCCACCAATTCCAGCACGATCTCAATTAATTCGAGGACAGCCGGTCCAGGTGGGCGCAGTAATATAGATGCCGGGGATTATGACGGCGATGGCGACACGGAATTAATTATCGTCAAGAGCAGAGATTATCTTCCGGCCGGAACGGCTTTACTCCTTAAGAATGTCGGCAGTGACCGGTCTCCTGTTTTTGAAGTTGGTGCGCTGACAGCTCGCGGCGGATCTTTTCTTGAGTGGACGGGATCGGCCGGTCATGAGCAGTGGCATAACGGATCGCCTGAACTGACGGACTGGGATGGCGACGGGAAAAACGAACTGCTGTTCGGTGTGGAGACCGGCCGGTTCACATTATATGCCCCCGACTATTTTGCAGGCACTGCCTTTCCGGTGGTTGAACTGCTGTTGGTAGAAAAGAGAAACGGTCAAGGCACAGAAAAAATCATTCTGGACGGATCCCGGACTATGTTGCAGGAACTGGGAAGCAAGCAGACTCCGCTTCAAATTCTGCCTTAATTTTTTTTGTAGGACAGCTAGTTTTTCTCGGCAGGATTTGAAGATTTGTGGAAGAACGGGTCTGAATGATGTCTTTCGGCGCGATTTTGAATCACGGCAATCGGGGTATGTGGATTAGGAAGAGACGACTTTTGAAAATGGATGCGTAGTGGGAACCGCCATCCCGCTTAGAAAGAACTAATAATGAATTTTTTCAAACAACGGTATCAAAATTTTAAAAGCCCCTCCAAAGAATACAGAGCAAAACCCTTCTGGGCATGGAACAGCGAGCTGGAGTCCTCAGAACTGTGCCGCCAGATCCGAATCTTCAAAGAGATGGGTTTCGGTGGATTCTTTATGCATTCACGAATCGGTCTGAAAACTGAATATCTGGGGAAAAAATGGTTTGACCTGATCCGTGATTGTATTGATGTGGCAGCGAAAACCAATATGGAGGCTTGGCTGTACGATGAAGACCGCTGGCCGTCCGGTCCAGCTGGCGGATTGGTAACGAAAGACAAACGTTATCAGATGAAAATTCTAAAATCACAGCGGCAAGCGACGACTTCGAACCTAGCGGGACTTCCGTCAGCAGAATGCTGGCTATTCGCCATTGAATTTAAAGGTGAAGAGATGGTTCGCTATCGGAAGCTGGCTTCAGATGAAGAGGGGAAAAAGCTGTCAACGGGTGAAGAGGTTGTTTCATTTGTTGTGGAAAACAGCCCAGGGTCATCCTGGTTTAATGGCTATACTTATCTGGATACTTTGAGCGCGGAGGCGGTGGCTGCATTTATCCAGAGTACTCACGAGCGGTATCGTAAGGAGTTTGGTGAACACTTCGGAAAAACAATACCGGGGATGTTCTCGGACGAGCCCAATCATGGGCTGATCTTTCGTAACTGCTGGGGCATTATTCGTTCGATTCCATGGACGGGAACACTTCGGGAAGTTTTTAAAGCCCGGTTCGGATATGACCTGATCGACCGGCTGCCGGAAATTTTTTATGATGGTCTGAGTGGAGTGGTTGGTGTAAGTCGTCCACATTATCACTTGTGTAAAACGCAGATGTTCGTGAATGCCTTTTCAAAACAGGTCGGGGAATGGTGCCGAAAAAATAATCTCGAGTTTACCGGACACGTTATCGAAGAAGATCCTATCAGCTCCCAAGTTTCGTTTGTCGGTTCGGCGATGCAGTTTTATGAATACATGAGTGCTCCAGGGATCGATCTGCTGACTCAGTACCGATATGAATATATTTCTGTGAAACAATGCATTTCGGTGGCCCGACAGATGGGGCGCAAGTGGGTGCTTTCTGAACTGTACGGATGTACCGGCTGGGAAACCACCTTTGAGACCTATAAACATATTGGTGACTGGCAAGCGGTTCTTGGCATAACATTGAGGTGCCCACATCTTTCCTGGTATTCGATGGAAGGTGAAGCGAAGCGGGACTACCCAGCTTCCATCCATTTCCATTCGCCGTGGTACCGGGAATATAAAATAATAGAAGATTACTATGCACGTTTGAACCTGCTCCTGACCGAAGGCAGTGCCGTGTGCGATTTGGCAGTGATTCATCCGGGTGAAAGTTATTTCAAGCGGTTTCGCAAAAACATTGTGCCGGACGACAACTCCTCGTTTTCAAAAATATCGGATGAAATTATTCGTGCAGAGGATCAGAAATATCACCAACTAGTGGATAGCCTGCTTCGCTCCCATATCGATTTTGATTTTATTGATGAACGGATGGTTGAGTCCCTGCAGGCTAGATGTGTGGAGACGGCAGAAGGCATTGGGTTTCAGATGGGCCGGATGTGGTATAAAAGTATTTTAGTTCCGGATCTTACAACCATACGGAAAGAGACCTTAGCGTTGCTGAAGCAATTTTCCGAGCAAGGGGGGCAGGTTCTTTTCGCCGGGCAGGCCCCACAAGAATGTGATTTTGAGTCCAGTTGTGAACCGCGATGTTTCGCAGAAGGAAAGACGGTTGTATGGGATCCGGACATCATTATAGCGGCTCTGGAAGAAAGATGCCGCCGACTTTTGATTCAAGATCGCAACGGGGTAGAAGCCGCCGAGGTATTTTACCAGCTTCGTGAGACTCCGGACGGTCTAGTGCTGTTTCTGGTTAACATGAACCGTAAGCAGAATATCTCGGGTCTTCAGATCCGCCTGAAGAATCCTTTCGGTAAGATTCAGCAGATTCAGCTGTGGGACGCCTTGCAAGTTTCCCGATCTGCCCTGAAAGCAGAAATTAGCGAAGATACGGTGTGCTTTTCGGTAGGTCTGGAAGCGAGCGGATCTGCGTTACTGGTGCTAAATTTCGAGCACGAGGCTCTGCCGCACTTGCTACTTATGCAGAATAAGACACTGGTCCAGACAATCCCTATAGATGGCTGTCAGTTTGAACTGGATGATGCCAATGTTTTTGTTTTGGATCGGGCGGATGCTCGGCTTTATGGGAAAGACGGAAAAGCTGGGCTGGCGCTTAAAAACGAAGAGATTCTGGAGTTAGATCGGAAAATAAGAATAAATCTGGGAATTGAACCGCGCGGCGGATTCAGTAATCAGCCTTGGTTTGAGGTGAATGAACCGATCGGTCCAGAGTCCGCAATTCTGCTGTCGTACACTTTTCAGGTAGATGTTATTCCCTCTGCTCCGGTATTTTTGGCAATGGAACAACCTGAGAATTGGGTGATTACACTGAACGGACAGTCTGTTACAGCAGATAGCTTCACCGCTTGGTGGGTCGACCCGGCAATCAAAAAAATTCCGATTCCCGCCGGCGCTTTGCAGGCAGGACCGAATGTATTGAAACTGCAAGGTGGATTTGATCGAAAGATCGATTTGGAATTAGTTTATCTGCTCGGGTCATTCGGTGTAAAGCAGACGGGAACCTCCTTTTCGATCTCCGCCCCCCCAACATCACTTGGCACTGGACGCTGGGCCGATTACGGCCTTCCATTTTATTCCGGCAATGTGACCTATGAAACTAAGGTTGCTTTGGAAAAGAAAAATGCCGCACGTTATGTGATAAAACTGGAAGAACACGCTGCGACTGCGGTTGGCATAAAAGTGAATGATGCGGCTGAAATTCTGCTGTTTCATGGAGAATATGAAACGGATGTTTCGGAGACGCTGATCTCCGGCGTGAATCGGATAGAAATCCGCCTGCTGGGATCGCGGAGGAATGCGTTTGGGCCGTTTCATTTAATGGTTGAGCATCCTAACTTAATTAGTCCGCAATCGTATCGGCCATTGGACGAGCAGAGGCAGAATGCTATTCGTTTAGCTGATTACGGTATAATGCGGGAACCCAGTCTGTTTATCCGTGTTGAAACAGAAAGCCTTGCTTTCAGGTCGAATTAATACCGACCCGCGGAGTAGAAAAAAAATATTTTCTTTCTCTAATTATTGTCGGCATTGCGCCCATAGATGAAGGCCGAGGCCGAACACTCTATTTCAGGATGAATGCAACGGATAGTCCATAGTGGCTGGCGTTGGATTTAAACTCTGTCCTGACGCCTTTCGGGGCCTGAATGCTGACCTGCAGGATTTCCCCTTTTATTTTCCAATCGACGGAAACCGGACCCATGGGGGTTGCGGTAGTGCCACATGCATGGCGCAGATCGCCGAGCCACGGGCTGATTTCAAAAGCCTTCCCGCCAACCTCAGTTTGGCGAATGCCTAGTACAATCCGGTTTAGAAAGAAGATCGGGCTGGAAGACCATGCATGGCAATGGCTACGTGTCGGAAAGCCGTACGTCTGGAAATCGCTCCCAGGGAACATTTCCCAAACGGTACTAGCACCCGCATCAACCATTGGCTGAAAGCAGGTGCGTATCGAAGCCAGAATAGCATCAAGCTCTCCTAGTTCTTCAAGCGCTTCATACATGAACTGCATGGCAAACGGCGCGCCGACCGTTGTCATTTGCTTCGGCGGATTCAGCAGGTTTCCACGAACCGCTTCCTTTAGGCTATTTGGAACCACATTACACATGACAGATAACCGCCTGCTCATTGCTCCACACGACCGTGTCAGCTTTTGGGGAAAGCAATTCCAGCCGGAAGGTATGCCCGTAGGTATGAACCTGAGTTCCGTTAATTCCGAAGGTTGGAGCAGGTTTTATCGTCTTGTGTTTTAATTTGTGCCCCAGTGCTTGGGCCAGACTGCCGGGGATTACGCAAGCATCAGCACCAGTATCGACCAAAGCCATTTCGATGTCAGTGGATACGCCGGTTGCAGGATTGGAAAGCCGCACGGGAAGATAGACGCGTAAAGCATCCTTCGCGGTCTGAAAACTGTAGAATGGATATTCGACGCGAGGCATGGCTAGAAAATATAGCGTGAGCGCGGGTCTAGAACCGGCATGATGACCGGCTTGTCAACGCCTGCTTTTTTGGCTTTTTTTAAAAGCGTACTCCGGTCGTTGGCATAGGCCACCACCGTGCCAAGAGAGCCTGGGGCCATGGCAAGAAACCGACATTTCTGTTTCGGCAGATCAATAGTTACAACAGGCATAAAACAACCTCAATTCATTCAGAGTGTACGTCCTGTGGGGGTACCCGACAACATCCAATTTTGGATTTGAAAAACGGATTCCTTTACGTTTCCTCGCAACGTCGCTGACATCGTTCAATCGGAGCTGCCGTCTTTCTTGCGTTGGCTTCTCAACTGGACACCTCCCGCCCACGGCGCTTCCGGTTGATTCAGCCCCTTAGTATAGGAGGAGGAATCATCATGCTACAAACTATGCTCATCAAACTGGGGCTGTCGCTGTTCAAGTTACTGCCCTTGGAACAAATCGTTGCCAAAGTACTCACCGCTGCTATCCAGCGCATCATGCTGTCCAAAAAGACCGCCGCGCAGATTGCGCAAGTCCGCAAAACCGTTATTCACTTAACGGAGCTTGTGGAACTCATTGATCCGATGCTGGCCGACAAAGCCGTCACCGGGGATGAAGCCAAACAAATGTTTGATGCGGTCAACCAGACCCGGCTGGAGATTTTGAATCTCTGGGTCGACGGAGAATCCGCCAAACAACTCGAAGCTCAAGTCGCAATGTGAGACGGACAGGGCGGGACTGCTG
>JBAWXO010000029.1:0-10874 GCA_037144035.1 Kiritimatiellales bacterium | reverse complement strand
CGGCCCTGTAATCTTAAGTTTTGGTCTCATGCGGAAATCATAGCAAAGTACAACCCATATTTATACCGATATCTATATGAAAGTGGTATAACATGTTGCAGATAAATACATTGCAAGTTTTGACGCCCGATAAAAAAGCCCGTTTCGTGTTCGGTTGTGTTCTCTTTTTTCTCCGCAAGACGTCGGCGGACGATTTTTAGATTCAAGTTCTACGCGGCGCGCAGGGTTTCGACAGCGGTGCGGCGCACGTGCGGCGGCAGGTCGAACTGATAGGTCATAAATTTTTCCATCACACGCTCAATTTGCGCCATGTGCACCGGATTGAAACTGGTTGCCAGCACCTCTTCGGGCGTTTCCGCCAGTTGCCACGCTTTAAGCAATGCAACCGACTCGGGTGCGAGCGGCGCGGCGGCAATGCGTTGCGAGCGGGCGTAGTCCGGCTGAATGACACCGCCATGCTCGGCCGAAAATCGGTAAACTTTGAGCTTGGTGTCGTTGAGCTGTAAAAGCTGCCCTTGGAATTCCGCGAATTTCAGATCGAACCAGACAAGGAAGGCGGGATGACGTCCGTATTCTTCAGCATGACCGAGCATTTCTTCTAAAAATTCAAAACGGCCCGGTTCATGGCCGTGTCGCGGTGTGGTTTTGGCAAACAGCGCTGAAATATAACCAGCGCAGGCGCAGGCGCGCCAATCGACGCGGAAAACGGTTCGCTGGTGGAGCATGGAGCACTCCTTGGCGATGTGCGTACCGCGTTCGGTGCGGTCATAAAAAAGCAGTTCACTGGTTGAGAAGAGATCGTATTGTCCGCGGAAGAGGCTGTTTTTGCGCTGGTCGCCTTTGATGGTGGTTGAAAGTTTTCCGTAGTGCGCCGTCAGCCAGGTAACGATGCGCGAGGTGTTCGAGACATCCGTCCAATAAAGCGGGATCGCTGACGTTTTAACAATCATAGCCAAGCCGGATGCGGGATTAAATCCATAGCGCATCCTAATCACGCTCCATTCTTTCGCCAAGCTCCGGATGGTATTTTTGGTGTACTTTTCCGGCGAATGATGGTTCTTTCTGCGTATGCTACTGAATAAAACTATACGGCTGTTTTTGGACAGCATCGGACGGCGCGAGGAATACGAATTTTATCTCAATAAATTCCAGGCCGCCGGCACCGATTGCTTTGCTTTACTCGTTCCCGATCTCGAAAGTCTGGAGCAGGGCGCCGAGGCGCTAGCCTTCGATCTGAAATTTCTCCTTAAGCTGGGACTCCGGCCTGCGGTCATCCTCTGCGGAACCGATGCCGGAGCAAAATGGAATCTGCTCAAAGACAATTCTCTTTTTGAACTGACGGAATTTCCGAACATTGGAAAGCGAAAAGCAGGCATTCCTGTTTTCGTCGAAGGAAATGTCCAGACATTGGAAAGCTTACTGCAAAAAGTTCCAGCCCTCGGACCCGAGCCAACAGGCGAGAGAGGCTCCGCGAATGCGGAGCAACGACCGAAGGGAGTGGCAAAACGAGTACACTTTATCCGCGCCGGCGGCGGACTGAGCACGGAATATTATTACGTCCAGAAGCCGGGCATAGAACTTTTGCCGGAAGATAAAGCTATGGCGGATACCGCCGGTGCATTACTCGAAGCGCGGCCCGGAACCCATATTTCCGTCACTTCGTCGATCAACCTGCTCAAAGAAATATTCACCGTTAAAGGGGCTGGCACCGTTTTTCGGCGTGGCTCAACCATCCTTTCCGGCAAAGCCGACCCAAAGCGGGCGCTGGCGTTACTCGAGGAAAGCTTCGGCAAAAAACCAAAGCCGGGCGTTCTCGCGGACGTCACGCAGATTTATTTTGAAGAAAATTACCGTGGCGCTGCGTTGCTCGAACAAAAACCGGAAGGGCTCTATCTTTCAAAATTCGCCGTCGGCCCGGAAGCGCGCGGCGAAGGTCTGGCTCAGGAACTGTGGGATGAAGTCTGTAAAAATCATCCGGCTTTCTTCTGGCGGTCGCGGAAAGGCAATCCGGTCAACCAGTGGTACGACCGGCACGCCGATGGACGGCACACCGCCGGCGACTGGATTGTTTTCTGGCGCGGCATGGATGCTCCCTCTATCCCCGGCTTGATTGCCTTTTGCGTCTCCCGCCCCGCCGACTTCGTATGAGGTCAGACGCGGCAGGGATGACGCGTCCACCTTTCCCAAACATTGGAAAGCTAAAGTCTATAGCCTAAAGCCGAAGGCCTTCTCTCTCCCTCACGCTCCGCGGACGATGATTTCCTGAACGAACGGCTTCATGAGCTGTTCGATGCGGCGGAGGCGGGCAGGAGTGGTGCGCTTGGTTTCGCGCAGGCGAGGGTCGGGCAGATTATCTTTGGGGATGAAGGGCTGGATACAGTAGCGCCGGGCGCCTTTGATGAGTTCTCCGGCTTCGATCATCTGTTCGTCTGTATGAAACGGTTCGATGACGGTGGTGCGGAATTCATGGTCGATGCCGCTACTCATGATGAGTTTAACGGATTCAGCGATTTTTTCGGTGTGGGTGAAGCCGACGAGTTCAGGATAGCCGGAGAGGCCGGCTTTAATGTCCATGGCGATGTAGTCCACCAGAGGCAGACATTCTTTGAGCACGTCGGGTAGCGCGCCATTGGAATCAAGTTTGATTTTGAAGCCGTAGCCGCGGAAGAATTCAATCAGTTGAATGAGGTCGGCGGCCAGCGTCGGTTCGCCGCCGGTGATGCAAACAGCATCGACCCATTCGGCTTTGAATTTGCGGCAGATTTCATCGAGACGGCGCCACGGAAGACCGCTCTGCTTTTTCCCCATGAGCGGGGCGTTATGGCAGAAGCCGCAGGAAAAGTTGCATCCGCTGATGAAAAAAACCCCGCACAGACAGCCGGGGTAGTCGATGAGCGATGGCTTTTCTAGAAGTGCGTAAACAGGCGACTCGCCTTGCGGCAGAGCCGCCTGCTTACGCGGAGCTGACGCTCCGGGGGGCATCACACACGGACCTCTTCGAGAACCATGGTGATCATCTGGGGGGTGATGACTCCTTTACCTTCGTCGCTGTAATCGGTTTGCAGGCCGACGTACTGGTAGAGCTTTGATTTACCGCAGATTTCGCAGCGCGGCTTGGGGTCGCGGGCCTGAACCGGTTCGTAGCGTCCAGTTTCTTCTCTGCGGTGTGTTACGAGCATGGCCGGAATCCGCTGAGGGTTTATACATTCGGCAGAAGCGAAGGCGACGAGCCCGTCGACCGTTTCGATATCGCAGTATTCTTTTTCAAAGTCGGACCACTCTTTTTCTTCGAGCAATTTGTCGAGGCGCTGGTTGAGCATTTTGCACTTGGCGCAACCTTCCTTGCCGAACACTCTGATTTTATAGGGTTTTTGCATGGTTAAATCTCCTTCAAATAGTTCAGCCTTCGACTTTGACTGCCGGCTGTTCGACAACGGTGTCGGCGGTTTCAATCCTGTAGAAATCGCGGCCTCTTTGCCGCGCTTTGAGTTCGCCGTAGCGTTTGGATTTATTCCAGTTCTGAATCTTGCTGAAGTAGCCGACCACGCGGGTTTCGCCGACGACATCGGTGGACTGGCAGGCGGGGCAGGTATCGATCAGTCCGCGCACCTGATGATGGCAGTTGTTGCAGAAGGTGAATTCCGGCGAGATGCACACCTGTGCCGACTGCGTGCGGAAGAAGGTCTCGGTCATGAGCTTCTCGATGGAAGCGGCCGAGGGCTGTTCTTCGCCGACGAAGGCGTGGGTGATCGCGCCGGACTCAATCAGGCTGTGATATTTAGACTGCTCCACGATACGTCCAACCAGGCCAACCGGAGCGTCAGCGGTGAGATGGATGGAGTTGGTGTAGTAACAAACGTCCTCGGATTCGCCTTTGACGATGTCTTTGGCTTCATCGTGGAAGTAGATGAGGTCGGTCTTGGCGAGGCGGCGCGCGGCGCTTTCGGCGGGCGATTCTTCCAGCGTGAACTTGAGGTTGTACTTCTTGCTCAGCTTTTTGGTGCGGGTGTACATGTGAGCCACGATCCGCAGGCCGAACTGCTGCGCTTCGTCGCTGTCGTGCAGTTCTTGGCCGATCAGAAATTTCACGGTGTCGTTGACGCCGATCAGGCCGATGATGTAGGTGCAGGTGTCGAGGTTGACGTACGGTTTTCCGTCGTTCGACTCTTTGCCGATCTGCCAGAGCGGGTGGCCGTTGCCGCTCATCATTTGAGCGATTTTGGCTTTCTTCTGCAGATGCGCCTGCGCGACGAGCTCCATCATGCCGTCGATTTCTTCGTAGAAGTTCTGTAGAATGTCGCCGCCTTTACGTGCCGCGCGGTAAGCGGCCTGCGGGATGTTGATGGTGACATTCTGGAAGCCGCAGAAACGCATGTTTTCTGGATGGCGAAGCATGCGGTTGTCGCTAATGGTTGTGCGCAGGCGGCAGCACGCCGACAGCGTGACTTCATCGCGGTCGAAGATGAAATAGGTCGAGCCGTTCTTCGCGGCCAGTTGGCAGGCGGCCTGATAGATCTGGTACTGCTCGGAGTCGGTGAAGGTTTCGTCGCTGATGTGAAAGTCGCATTTCGGGAATTCGAAGATGCGTCCGTTGCTGTCGCCGTCGCCCCAGACTTCGAGCAGAGAGCGGCAGAAATTTTGCGCTTCTTTGGTGTAGTCGCCGTAGGTGACGATTTTTTCGCCGCGCGCTTCAAGGTCAGCGGCCACGGTCGCGTCATATTCAAGGCCTTCTTTGCCTTTAATTTCGCGCATGACGAGACGCTGAGAACCGTCTTCCTCTTCGAGGTAGAGATCCATCATCTTGTAACCGCTGGCATCGCGGTCTTCGCGTAGAACTTCTTCAACGCGGACGCGCTGACCGGATTTCAACTTGAGCATATATTTGCCGCCCGGGCCGATGGCTGGAACGGTTTTCATGTAGCCCGGAACGCCGGAGTGAATGTTAAAGTCGAGGAACAGGGTCTGTCCGCCGCGACTGAACGCATTCTGTGATCCGTTGAAGATCAGTTCCTGCGCGATTTGTTTAAGTTCGCGGGCACTCATGCCTTCGAGGTACGGCGCATAAAGAATGTTGATGTAGGCGATACCGAGCGCGCCGGCATAGTTGGCCTGCATCGAAGCGAGGAACGTGTTGAGATGGCCGGTCAGCACCGAGGCGGTTTTCGCCGGGCTGGATTCGGTGTTGAGATTGATCAGCCCCTTGAGACCGTATTTTTTTACGTATTCAATCGAGTGGCTGGAGCAGTAGACGCGGTGCGGATAGCCGAGGTCGTGCAGATGCACGGCGCCAGTGTTGTGCGCACGTTTGACGTCGGGGGTGAAAATAGTGTCGAGCGCCCACTGTTTGAGGACGAGTTCAGCGATACCGAGGTTCACTGCTTCGGGGTTGTTGTTGACGATGTTGCTGTTTTCGGTGGACTTGGTGAACATCAGTTTTTCGACGTAGTCGAGCGGCACGCCATAGAGAGAAAGATCGCGCAATTGTGCCTGATGGCCGCGCTCGGCCAGTTCGTTGTTGACCATCTCGCGGATAAGCGTGGTATTGATGGCCTTCATGTTGCTCGCGATGATGCGGTTCTCAACGGCCTTTGCGATGCTGATGGCGGCGTCAACAGCGAGGTCGGTCTTGTCGAGAATTTGTTTCACGATGCGCTTGCGGTCCCATGGCAGGGTGACTTCAGCCGAGTGGGATTCGACCAGTAGAAGACTGGCATCGGTGACATCCACTTTATCTTTTTTAAGACTGCCATCACGAACACGGATATTGTTACGGGCCAGTTCGCGCTGTTTGCGGTAACGTTTGTAGGCCGCAACGACAAGAGTTTCGCCGCCTTCAGCCAGCAGAATTTCAACCAGATCCTGCACGTCTTCGATGTGAGGAATACGTTTGTTGTCGGCTTCAGCGCGCACGAAAAACTCAGACTGAGGGTTGCTGAGCTGTTCGAGAACCTGGCCGGTGATTTTCGGCGCGAGGCCTTCGTTGCGCGGCGTGTTTTGTTTGCGGGAAACTTCTTCAACCGCGAGATGAATAGCCATTTCAATTTTTTTAGGACTGAAAGGCACGATTAATCCAGAGCGTTTGCGGAATCCGTCGAAAAGTGTGTTTTTTGCTGTAATTGTTTCAGCCATAGAATTTTCCCTCTGTTGATAACCTGATTATAACTGGCTTTTTTACTTAATGCTCACTGAGCAACGGGACAAAAATTATCCAAATGCTGTATGGCTGTCAAATTAAACCACAACATATTGTATTTTTTTTGTAAATCTATGCGGTTTAGACCCTTCCGGAAAAAAGGTGATTAACGTGTTAATTTTTCGTAAAAAAATTATACCCATTGGCAAAAACAAGGTGCCGAAAACCTCAATTTTTCCGATTGCTCACGGAAGTGCGTTTTTAGCGCTGCTTCCGGGCAGGCCGATTCGCCAGGTCATAGCTCTTTAAATGAAAATATTTTTCCTGCTCCCGTCCGCCGGTTGATTTCCCCCCTTATAGTAAGAGGCCTCCTGTCGAAGGGTCTTGTTCTTTGAAATTTGATTGTTTGCTGCCGACCCCGCCGGGTTCCGTTTCTGGGAAGGCGGCGGGGGCTTGGCTCTCTTCTCAATAGTTTTCAAGGTAGGGCTTGTTTCTATGGCGGAAGAGGCTTCCAGTCGCCGCCGCTCAGTGTCAGGTGGACACCAGCTGCCTTCTGTGGGTGCCTGTCACGCCGTAGCGTGAAATGCGGAGGAGGACGGGGACGGTGGCCGCGGCCTCGCTACCCGCAGGGCTTGTCCTGAACGCAGTCGAAGGACGCGGGTTTTTTATCTCCAAAAAAACCATCAACCGACAACTGCAAAAACCTCCTCCGGCTGGAAATTTGTGCGCCCCACTCTGGGTGGCGATAAAGGCTCCCCTCCTCTGGAGGGGTGGCCAGAGGCCGGGGTGGGTTGCGGCGTTTGAATCGTTAAGTACCCCAACGGAACACCCCGGGGGGGGGCGTCCCGTTGTGTCTCATTGTGTTCCGTTTTTTTCCGCGCGTACCCGCAGGAACACGATCCTTCGTTCGGTGCGTCTTTGGGTATTTGTCTCCGCGAATTCCTTGGGCAGGGGTCAACGAGCTGGTTGTCATCGGGTTTCCTTCCTTGTTTGAGAGCTTTGAAGGAAACGATAACCAGCTGCTTTTTCAGCCTAACGACGCGCTTCCGTGAAGAGGCCGAAAACCTCAATTTTTCCGATTGGAAAAATGGCGGGGGTTTTCCAAACCTTGGAAAAAGTTCTGCCTTCCATGACCGGCTGTGCTATAAAACTATCATGAGGTGATAAACATGTGGTTTCCCGAGCAACTTTATACGATCGATATTCTATTCACGGTGTTCATTCTGCTGTTTGTGTTCAGCGGAATAAAGCACGGGCTGTCGGGCGAACTGGCCCATGTGGTAACGCTGGTCGCGTTGCTGACGGCGGTCTGTTTTTTCTACCCGCAACTCACACAGATGGCCACTGATTATTGGCGCGCATTGTCTCCGGAGGCTGTACAGATCGTTGTGCCGGTGGTGATGCTGCTGGCCGCCGTGCTTCTTTTCTTGCTGTTGCGTGTGCTGTTTAAACAACTGCTGAAAGACAAGCTGGGTGAGGCGGCGGATAAAATCGCTGGCGGACTGGCCGGCGCATTGCGCGGCGCGCTGTTGGGATCGGCCGTTTTGGTTGGACTCAGTCTGATTCCAAACGATTCGCTCTATCGAGTATTGTCTGAAAAATCTTCGGTCGGCGCCTGGGTTTGCAATACACTCACGCCGTGGGCGCAGCCGCGCGTCATGGACCTGCCGGTTTTAAAGAATAAAGTGAGTGAAAAACTCAATGACGTAACCCCGTGATCCGGCCCGATTCATGAAGCAGATTCCCAGAGAAACCATCGAGGAGGTTCGCTCGCGCAATGACATTGCCGATGTGCTCGGCTCCTACCTTGCGCTCAAAAACGCCGGCACGCGGTTCAAAGCGCTCTGTCCGTTTCACAAAGAGAAAAGTCCGTCGTTCACCGTCAGTCCCGATCGTCAGATCTACCACTGCTTCGGTTGCGGTGCCGGCGGCGATGTGATCCGCTTTGTGCAGGAGTATGAAAAAGTTGACTTCATGACGGCTTTGCAAATGCTGGCTGACCGCGCGGGCATGGAGCTGAATCTGGAGGAAGGCGGCGAGGGCAGTGGCGCGGATAAGCGGAAACTTTTTCAGATCCATGAAGGGGTTGCGCAACTCTATCAGCGCATTCTGCTCGAGCACGAGTCGGGCGAAGCGGGCCGGGTTTATCTCGCCACGCGGGCTTTAAAGCCGGAGACCGTCAAAGATTTTCAGGTCGGTTTCGCGCCCGACCGCTTCGATGCGCTTGAAAAATGGGCGCAGCAGAAAAAAATACCGCTTGAACTGATGGAACAGGCGGGGCTGATGGTCAAGTCCGATAAGCGTAGTGGATATTACGACCGGTTCCGTAACCGCCTGATGTTTCCAATCCGCGACGAAGCGGGCCGCGTGATCGGTTTCAGCGGCCGTGCCATCGTTAAAGACGAAAAGTCCGGCAAATATGTCAACAGCCCCGAAACTCCGCTTTTTCATAAGAGCCGCGTGCTGTTTGCCATTGATAAAGCGCGCCGTGCCATGGCCGACAGCCGTACTGCGATTGTTTGTGAAGGTCAAAGTGATGCGATTCGCTGCCACGAAGCGGGGCTTGCCAATGTTGTTGCCTCGCAGGGCACGGCGCTGACTGCCGATCACGCCCGCATGATCCGGCGTTACGCCGACGAAGTGATTCTGGTGCTCGACGCCGACGCCGCCGGAGAAAAGGCTGCGCTGCGCTCCTCGGAGGCTTTTATTGCCGAAGAGCTCAGCGTACGCGTGGCATCACTTCCCGCCGGAGAAGATCCCGACTCGCTGGTGCGCGATCACGGCGCCGAGGCGCTGCGTTCACGTGTCACCGAAGCTGTTTCCGCACTCGATTTTCTAATTGACGTGATGGCCTCACGCGAAAACCTCAAAGAGGAAGCCGGGCTGATGCGCGCGGCCCGCGCGGTGCAGTCGCTGATTGCACATGCACCTGGCGCGGTGCAACGCGACCGCATGGTGCAGCGCGCCGCGGAACGCTTAGGCCTATCAACCGCCGCGTTGCGGCGCGATCTGGCGCGCAAAAAAGAACGCCCCGCACCGTCCGCTGCTCCGGAAACTCCTGCCGCGCCAGTTAAACATCCGGACGAAGAGGTGGCGCTTGTCCAGATGCTGTTTCTTCATCCCGCAGAGGTTTTGCCGGTGGTGGCTGACCATCTTCCGGCGGAACATCTCGCCGATCCGGACTGCCGCCTTCTGCTGGAATTGATGCTGGAAGACCCCGCCGCGCTGATGGACAGCATTCCGGATGACCGCCCGGAGGCGCAACGGCTGGCAGCGCGGATTCAGATGGAGGAGATGAAGTTGCGCGGGGACGTTTCTTCAGCCAAGGCGGCGCAGGATATTGTGATGGCGCTTTGGCGGCAGGCCCTGACCCGCCGTCGCCGTGAGCTGCAGGCTTCCGGCCGTTCCGCCGAAGCGACGGAACTTACGCATCAGCTCTATCACCTCAAACAGGGCTGGGAACATGCTGTTGATTTTCTGGTGGTCTGACGGGCTGACTCTACGTTAGACTGCCGATCGAATTCAGGTAAAGTTATGCGCATTCTGATTGCAGAGGACGAAAAAGTAACCCGCATGCGGCTTGAAAAAACGCTGAGCGAGTGGGGCTTTGATGTCGAGACGGTCGTCGACGGGCAGGCGGCATGGGAGCGTCTTTGCGGCGAAAACCCCCCGCACCTTTGCCTTATTGACTGGCTGATGCCGGGGATGGAGGGCCCTGAGCTTTGTCGTCGTGTGCGTGAAAAATTTCCAGAAGAGTATTTCTATCTGATTATTCTTTCAGCCCAGCAGGGCGTTGACAACCTGATTGAAGGACTCAGCGCCGGTGCGGATGATTATGTCACCAAACCGTTTGTTGGCCGCGAGCTTCGTTCGCGCATTGCCGTCGGCGTGCGGGTGCTCGGGCTGGAGGAGCTGCTGGCCAAAAGAGTGCGGCAGCTTGAGATCGCGCTGGAGGACGTGAAACAATTGCGCGGACTGCTACCGATCTGTTCATACTGCAACAAGATACGCAACGACGAAGACCACTGGGAACAGGTGGACAGCTATATCGGGCGGAATTCGAACGTTGAATTCAGCCATTCCGTCTGTCCGGCATGCTACGAAAAGCACATTCAACCGATGTTAGATCATCAGCGTGGAGACAAATCTGATCAGCTTTCTCAATAGCTTTTTTCGTAACGGGCAGGATGACGTACTGCATTATATTACGCTGTGGTCTTTTGTTCTGGGCGCGGCGCTGGTCTGGGCGGTGGCGCACCTTAAACGCAATGAACGTATCCGTCGGGCTGTACGCGACGGTGAACAGAACCGTGCGCGCGTCCGGAGCATTCTGCAGCATTCGCGCGAAATTCTCTTCGGGTTCGATTTGTGCAAGGAGCGGTTTGATTACTTGAGCCCGACCTGCCTGAGTCTGACGGGCTACACAGTCAAAGAACTGGAAGGCATGGGGCCGCGCGAACTGTTTCGGCAACTTCATCCAGACGACCGAGAAGAAATATACCGACTCATCGATCAATTGCGCAAAAACACCAAAGAACGGGAATGGCTTGGTCTGGTGGACTATCGTTTTGCTCACCGCGACGGGCAGTATCGTTCTTTCAGCGATCATTTGCATGTGATGTACGATGAGGACGGTCGTGCGGTTTATCTGAGCGGTTCGGCGCGCGACGTCACCCAGATTACCCATCTGGAAGAAAGCATGCGTATACTGGAAAAGAAGTTTTATGACAGCCAGAAGATG
>JBAWXO010000028.1:0-10950 GCA_037144035.1 Kiritimatiellales bacterium | reverse complement strand
CGCCGAATCAGCTAAATGGCTCCGTTCGGCTGCGGAACAAGGCCATACGGACGCACAAAACAGTCTGGGAAATTTTTATTATTCCGGTCAAGGCGTCGCGCAGAATCGGGAAGAAGCGATGAAGTGGTATCGCCTGTCCGCTGAAAAAGGAAATGTAGCCGCGCAGGGTAATCTGGTGGCCTGTTATGATTCCGGAAAAGGCGTCACACAGGATTATGCCGAATCGGCCAAGTGGCTTCGTCTGGTTGCTGAAAAAGGGGATGTTGGGGCACAAAACCGTCTAGGGCTCTGTTATTACTCCGGCAAAGGCGTCACGCAGGATTACCCCGAAGCGGTCAAGTGGTTCCGTCTAGCGGCGGAAAAAGGGAATGCAGATGCACAAGGCAATCTGGGGGTCTGTTATGATTCCGGTAAAGGTGTCGCGCAGGATTTCAGAGAAGCGGCCAGGTGGCTTCGCCGTTCCGCTGATCAGGGCAATTCAGAAGCTCAATACCATCTAGGCCTTTGTTATTTTAAAGGAGCAGGCGTCCCGCTGGATGATGCACAGGCGTATGCCTGGTTTAATATGGCTGCCGCGCAGGGGAATAAAAATGCGGCAGAAGCTCGAGCCATAATCATCGGAAAACTGACACCCGAGCAGATTGCCGAAGGGCA
Organism: Kiritimatiellales bacterium; assembly: GCA_037144035.1. Classification (GTDB taxonomy): domain Bacteria; phylum Verrucomicrobiota; class Kiritimatiellia; order Kiritimatiellales; family Tichowtungiaceae; genus Tichowtungia. The sequence goes on along the minus strand of JBAWXO010000028.1, from coordinate 10,296 downwards.
ACGGCTCGCCCGGACGTATGCAGAGAAGGTTGTGAAGTAAGTAGCGTTGCGTTCTTTTGGTTCCTGTGCCCCGTGAACAGGCTCGGTTCCAAGCATTGGAACTTTCCTGCGTCTCTTGCGGATTACCACTTCGTTGCGGTCGCGGGGCTCCAGCTCGGCTCGCCGCACTCCGCTCTGCAGGCGAATTTTCAACTTCCTTTGGTCACCCGCGTCTTCGCTGGCGTCTGCGCGGCGTAATGAATGATTGAACCAGATTTGCCGCAGGCCTATGCTTCAGCCCTAAGTCGTGAATAACCTCCACACATCTGAACGGCGTAACAGCCGGCTGGCGTTTGTGCTCAGTTGTCTGCTGCATATCGCGGCGGGAATAATGATCTTTTTTGTGGCGCGTAAATTTGCTGTCGAACAGTGGCCGTCGATGGGGCCGGGCACGGCTAATTCAAATGTCATGCAGATCGAATTGCGGCCCGCCGCGTCCGCTCGACCAGTATCACTGCCGCCGCCTAAGCCGGCAGAGGTGCCGCTTGATGAAGTTCAAAAAAAGCCCGAGCCTCAACCGGAACCTTCCGTGACGAAACCTGCTGAAGCCAGTGAACCTCAGGTGTCCGCTGAGGCGCAAACCGCGCAAATGGCGCAGTCAGCCTCCGCGCCGGATGCTCAGGTGGAAGCGGCTGAACCGTTGGCGGGAAAGGGCCGCATCGGAGAAGTCAATTGGCGCATGCTGGCGGTTGCAAAGGTCCGCGCGATGATCGAGCACGAAAAACATTATCCGCCATCAGCGCAAAAGGCCGGATACACCGGCCGGTTTCTTGCACTCATCCGCCTTGAGCCGGACGGCACGGTTTCCGGCTATGAAATCAAAGAGCGGCGCGGACATCCGCTGCTCGGCAAAACGGTTGAAGCCACGCTGGAAAAAATTAAGGGCCGAACCATCGGCATGAATCTGCCGGAGCGGTTTGAATTTACCTTGCCGATAGAATTTGAGCTAAAATGATTCCAAGGGTTGGAAACGCGGTTGTTCACGGAAGTGCGTTTTTAAGCGATGTCCGATTAAAAACCTTGTTTCGTGTTCGGTTGTGTTCGCTTTTTGATCCGCAAGTGATTTTTCTGTAAAATTAGGTGAGGAGCGAACGTGCGCACGCCGACGGCGGGTGGGGCGTAAAATTGGGGCGGACGGTGTCTGCAAAAGACGACAATCCCCATTCGTTGGAAATCTTCTCCTGCCTCGGAGTGTCCGGGGATTGGAATGCTAAAAAGAAAGATCTCGGAGGCTGCAAAAATGCACTTCCGTGAAGAGGTGTAAAAATTTACAGAGGCAACAGATGAACTGGGATGCGATCAGAATGTGGACGGCGGTTGTTCTGCTGCTGGATGCGGCGTTCGGGCTTTGGAACCATGAGCGAGTTCATGCGCTGGCACCCGGGATCAATGTCCTGCGCATCGCACTGTTTGAGGCGCTTGCCGCGCTGATTCTGGTTCTACTCGGTCTGTGGCTGTGATTGCCTTTGAACAGCCTTCTGTGTTTATATACCCGACCGATGAGGCTTCTGAAAATTCCCGGATGGTGATGTGCGGAATGATTTGTATGACGAAATCCATGTTTTTACGGATGTTTGGTACGGCTCTTTTTTTGAGCCTCTTGATTTTTCCTCTGGCGGGTCATTCCGCAGAAGGAGCGACGGACTGGCCGCCGTTGACGCAAATTGCGCTTACACGCGGAGATTTTGATATCAGGCTCTATCCTACGCTAGGCGGGGATCCGCGCGCATTGGTTGTTTTCGGGTCAGGCGATGGCGGCTGGAGCTCATGGGAGCACGTTATTGCCACCTGGCTGCAGGAAGCTAATGTGGCCGTTGTTGCCTTTGACCTTGAAAAATATTCGGCGACGGATTTTGACCAGTCAACTATTGCAAAGGATATGGCTACGGCGGCGGCTTTTGCGGCTGAACGTTTGGAAGCGAAAGACATCTCGGTCCTTTACGGCGGCTGGAGTATGGGCGCCGCCCAGGCAATTGCCGCCGCCAAAGGAACAAACCGTCCGCCGAAACTTGCCGGATTGCTGCTGATGAGTCTGGGCAGCCACGGCCGCTACGGAGTCCGCGCATCGGACCTGATCGGTATCACGCCGACCGGGCCCGGGACATTCGATTTGAATGAGTTTAATCCGGATTTGAAAGATATCCGGGTGGTGCAGTATCACGGCACCGCCGATTTTATGGCTCAGACGACGTGGATCCGTCTGCTGAAATCTCCGCATCAATTATACTTGTTAAAGGGGATGAACCACGGGTTCGACGGGCTCGGCCCTGAGTTTCAGTCTGTGCTGTTGCAGGGCGTGGCCTGGGCGCTGGGAGATGATTCGGCGGCGGCGGAACCGGAGGAATCCGGACGTTTTCAGTCTGCGAAGATCGTGGTATACGCAATCCTTATGCTTGTACTGCTGGGCGTTATTTTTTCACGGCGGATGGTACTGAAGCTTCTGCCCGTTTCTGTGGCGCTGTGCGGTTTTTCAAATATTCTCGACGCCCTGTTTCCATCGTCTCCCGCTCTTATTGACGAGATACAGGCGTGGATTCCTTTGGAGCTCAGTCAGAACGGGCAGTTCCTACTGTTTCTTTCCGGGGTGCTGCTGCTCGTGCTGGCCCATGGATTGCACCGATGCAAGCGGGTTGCCTGGAACATGACGGCGGTCATCCTGATGATATCAGCCATTCTCGATTTCACGCAGACGTTTAACTGGAACCGTTCCGCGGTTGCGCTGGTGCTGCTGGTCGCACTGTTCCGTCGTCGCAGTCTGTTTAAAGCCCGCTCCGATACGTTTTCCTTTCGGCTCGGCATCATCATTGCCAGCGCAATGATGATGTTACTTGTGGGATACGGCACGGCATCTATTCACAGATTGGGCGCACGCGGAATCTTTGGTGATCCTTTGTCATGGGCCGAGTCGTTTCACGGGGCGACCTTTACCGCCCTGCAGGTAAAAACAGAACTTGATGAACTTGCCGGCCGGGAGGCGGCGCATCTTTTGCGCACAATCCGGCTCCAGGGGCTGGGCGTAGGATTTTTTGCGCTGCTCATGGTTTTGCGCCCGGTGATTCTCCGACGGCATGCGCACACGCCGGAGGATTTTGAAAACGTCAAGCGGCTGGTGGAAACCTATTCTGATGACCCCATGGCAGTGTTCGCCCTGCTTCCGGACAAGCACTATTATTTTGAGGAAGGGGTGGAAGGCGTTGTCGCCTACGCGCTTTGGTGGAATGTCGCGGTGGTGCTGGCTGACCCGATTTGCAGACCGGACTGCCGGGAAAAACTGGTACACGGGTTTATCCGCTACTGTCGCAATTGCGACTGGAAGCCGGTTTTTTACTGCTCTCATTACAGTCACCGGGAGATTTATGACCGCATCGGCTTTCAACTGATCCGGATTGCCGAGGAAGCCCGGCTTAAGCTGGCAGACTTCAAACTGGATGGTGCCCGGTTTCAGAATTTACGAACCGCCCGGAACAAGGCCCTGAAAAACGGCTTGGTATTCAGCTGGTATGGCGGCGGCGGATCGCTGCCGGATGAGCATCTTGAACATCAGCTCCTGGAGTTGTCCAAAGAGTGGCTGGCCCGGAAGCGCGGCGGAGAAATGAGTTTCGATCTCAGTCCATTTAACAAACAAACTATCCGTGAAAAAGGTGCGGCGGTTGTCCGGTCTCCGGACGGACGGCTGGAGGCTTTCGCCACCTGGCATTCTTATGCCAATGGCAAAGGCCGGTGTCTCGATCTTATGCGGAGTCATGCCCAGGCCCGGGATGTGATGGACTTCCTGATCCTAGAAGCCATCCAGTCGTTCCGGAATCAAGGGGTTGAGGAAATTTGTTTTGGCGGTGCGCCTCTTGCGAATACAGCAGATCCGAGTGAGCATAACGTGTACGATCGGTCCATTCGATTTGTCTTTGAAAATCTCGAACGGTTCTACGGATATAAGCGGCTGTTTTTCTTCAAGCAGAAGTATCAGCCCAGCTGGTCGGCGCGCTACCTTGCCTATCCCTGCGGCACATCCCTTCTGCTGGTTGGCTTAGCGATTGCCGGAGTTCATCTCACGCATGGATTCCGGAGTCTGTTCCGCCGTTCCTGACGGCTACAGGTAGAGCGCGGTCTGCGGTTTGCTTTCGAGAATATTGTACTGCCGCAGAGCCATCATCCACCACGGAGCCAGTTTTTCTGACGGTAGAATCCAAATTTGTTCGTGAAGCCACGCCATGCATTCCGGATTCATTAACAGCGCCATCTGTTCGCGGCGGCTGAGCACATCGGGGCCTTCTGCAACGACGCGATCCTGCAGTTGGGTGAAGTAGGTGCCTTCGAGGCGGCGTTTGTTGTGCCGGCGTAGCAACGCGATGTGGATGGCGTTGACGTAGGGATCGATGACAACCTGCATGAAGCCGTAATTTTTCCGCAAAGGCTCGAGCGGAGGCACATGCTGATCGCAGACTTCGAGGCTGACCTTCAGTTCAGCCAGTTCGACCGGTGGACTGCTTTCCTGCGGGGTGGTGAAAAGTTTCATGCGGCGCAGAGCGTTTCCTGCTGACACCTTGCCGAGCAGCACGGTAAGCGGAATGGAAGCGAAGAGACCGATAAAGATGGGGCTCATCCACCAGAAGAAGGCGGGATTGATGTGCCACGCGAGCGATCCCCATAGGATTCCTATGAAGGTGTGTCCACCGTAGGCTTCGATGGATTCACCCCAATCGGCGCCGTTTTCGCCGCCTCGCCGCTGCGGCCCCCAGCCGACTTCCTGTCCGGCCATGACGCCGAGCACAAAGCGGGAGTGGAAAAGCATAAGGATGGGGGTGATCAGCATGGAAAACAGATGTTCAATAAAGACGCTGACGGTGGCACGCAGGCGGCCGCCGAACGGCTGAGCGGCCTGTCGGTCGCGCAGAATGAGAAGTAGCCCGAGCAGTTTGGGCAGAAAGAGCAGTGAGATAGTAGTGGCGAAGAGGACGATGGCTAGCTGCCTGCCTCCGATGTCGAGAAAAGCGGAGAGGCCGACATCGGAGTCGAACGTGCGGACCGGGAACCGCGAGGCAATCCAGAACTGAAGCGTACCAAGAAGCATGAAGAAGAGCCAGAGCGGCGAGGAAAGGTAGCTCATGATGCCAAGGCCAAGGTGCAGCCGATTGATCGGTCGGACGTGGGGCGAGAGTACGAGCCAGCTGTGCTGGAAGTTTCCGCGGCACCAGCGGCGGTCACGTTTGGCCATGTCAAGAAGCGTCGGCGGGCCTCCTTCGTAGCTGCCGCCGAGGCCATAGGCGAGCCAGACTTCGTAACCGGCGCGGCGCATGAGGGCGGCTTCGACGTAGTCGTGGCTCATGAATTTGGCGCGGGGTGTTTTGCTGGCGGGCAGATCAGGCAGGGCGCAGTGTTCAATGAAGGGTGCCAGCCGGATGATGGCGTTGTGGCCCCAGTAGTTGCCTTCGTCGGCCTGCCAGAAATTGAGACCGGCCTGAAAGACGGGGCCGTAGAGGGAGCCGGCAAACTGCATACCGCGTCCAAAGAGAGTTTCACTGAGCGCCTGAACCGGCGCGGCCTGAATAATGCCGGACTGCGGATTCAGTTCCATGAGCTGCGCCAGTTTGACGAGGCTGTCGCCGCTCATTACGCTGTCGGCGTCGAGAATGACCATGTAGCGGTATTTGCTTCCCCAGCGGCGGCAGAAATCGCTGATGTTTCCGCTCTTGCGGTTGAGGGCGGTTTTGCGTTTGCGGTAAAAGATGCGTCCAAAGCCTGAAACCTGTTTGCAAAGTTCAGCCCAGGCCATTTCCTCTTCAATCCATTTGTTGGGATCGTTGGAGTCGCTCAGGATAAAAAAGTCGAAGCGCGAGAGGTGGCCGGTCCGTTCGACGGAACGGTAGATGGAACGCAACCCTTCATATACGCGGCTGACGTCTTCGTTGAAAATAGGCAAGACAACCGCCGTAACGGGAAGCTCCGGCAGGGCGGATGTTGTTTCGAGCAGGGAGAGAAGACGGGAAGGGTCACGGCGTCTCCAGAGAATGAAGAACCCGGTTAGCGCCTGAACGACACCGAAAGAGACCGGTAGGAAAAGTATAGTGAACAGAATCAATATGGCGATTTCGCAACTGTTCATGCCTCCGCGCCAGAGAATGTCCGCCATAACCCAGGCGGCCAGCGTGGTGAGCAGCAGCACCAGCGAAAAGAAGAGGATCCGCCGCCGTACTTTCTGCGCGCCTGATAGAAATTTTACAGCCGTCATCGTGTTGTCCAGAAAAGGTAAGTTAGAAAAGCCAGGAAAATGAACCAGCCGATCAGGGCCTTGATGACCGGACTGCGGTTTAGTCTACCCATAGCATCGTCGGCGATTTCCGGGAAGAGGCCCAGATCGATTGGCCGCGGCACCATGTTGCTGATCTGCAGTTCAGGCCCGGCGCGCATGAGGCTGCGGCGCATTGCAGTTTTTAGATCATCCGGAATATTCCGGGGTTCCAGAAAGGCGTAAGGCCAGCGCAGAGGACCGTCGCAGAGAAACAGGGCGACGCGGCCGTCGGCGGTGGTGAATTTGGTGTTCGGTTTAGCAGGTAGATCCATGATGCGGGTGAACCATTCATTGAGCAGGCGGTTGGTTTCTTCGATGGCAAGGGTTGCAATCGGGGCCGGTGCGGCTTGTCCCTGCCAGCGGCGGCTGACATGGCGCAGAACCAGAGTAATGAGATGTGCACGATGCAAATGACTATCCACCTCGTGAGCCCGCAGGTAGCTCTCGAGTTTTTCGTAGGCGCTGTTCCATTCCTCTGGGCTGCCCCAGGTGGGAACGAATGGCTCTATGGGTTCCAGAAGTAGGTCCACGTTTCGCTCCGCGGCAGTCCGCCAGATTGCAGGAAACAGCGTATTTCAACCGGTTGGGTCCGGTCGACCGGTTCGACATCAAAAAAGACGCGCCAGGCGTTACCAAGATCGTTGCGCTGAAGATGTTTGCCTTTCAGATTCCCGTTGGCGAGGGAGACGACGGGTTTTACGCTGTCCGGGTTGTTGCGATCCATTCCCGGGGCGTTGCTGAAATCGAGGACAAATTTTTTGGAGCCGGGATATTCGGTAGCATTGCCGATCCGGGTGGCCATCGCCCGCGCCAATGGCGGAAGAGCCTGATCGTCAGAGAACCAGTGCAGACGGTATGAAAATTCGATCGGTTTTTCCGGAGTGATCGGTTCGGCTGGCATCCAGAAGGCGACGATATTGTCGGCGTATTCCATATGGGTTGGAAGTTCGACGAGCCGGACTTCTCCGCGGCCCCAATTCGATCCGGGTTCCACCCAAGCGCTCGGACGGTTTTGGTAGAACGTTTCGAGGTCTTCATAGCAGGAGAAGTTCCGGTCGCGCTGGAGGAGGCCGAATCCGCGCGGGTTCGTGTCGGTAAAGCAAGAAACTTTTATACCGCCTTCATTGGAAAGCGGACGCCAGAGCCATTCGTCGGTGCCGGTATGAACGAGGAGACCGTCGGAATCGTGCACTTCGGGACGGAAATCTCCGTGGCGCGAGGTGGAGTTTTCACCGAACCAGAACATGCTGGTCAGTGGTGCCAGACCCACTCCTTCAACCGGCTGGCGGGCGAAAAGCGAAGCTTTGATTTCCATGACCGTATCAACGCCGGGGATGAGATTCATTTCATATGCGCCGGCAAGGCTTGGGCTGTTCAACAGAGCATAAATTTTTATGCTGGTGGATCTGCTGTCCGGTTTTTCAATCCAAAACTCGGTGAACTCAGGGAATTCCTCCGGAGTCTTCCCCGCCACATTAATGGCCAGTCCTCGGGCGGAAAGGCCGTAGTGCAGACCTTTACCCAGCGCCCGGAAGTAGGATGCGCCCTGAAAAACAATGACTTCGTCGAGATACTCCATGGAGTTGAGCGGGTAGTGAATGCGAAAGCCGTTGAATCCCGGATCGTCAGGAAGCCGCCCGTTTATTTTGACCTGCGAATAGTTGAACAGACTCTTTGAAAAAGAGGTCGGTTCCACTCGCCCGTCTTCGACGGAATTGATATTGATGTGGCCGTTTTGCGGACCGCCGCGATGAACGAACTGAAGCTGAAACGGAAGCCGTTCCATGCGCCAGAGAGCCGACTTGGGATCGAAGCGGATATTGCGCATATCATCGTAATTGAAGCGCTGCAACTCTTCCGGAAGCGACCGATCCGAGGCTTGGTAAGGCGTGGCGGCGAGATTCTGCGCTTTGTTTTTGAGCGCGTTAAAATCAAAGCCGGAATGTTCATTCTGCGCGGCACCATTAAGCACCATGCAGAGAAGCATAACAGGGAGAAGACTGTATTTATTCACGTTCGGAGCATATTCAAAGCATATTTAAATGCACGAAAAAAAACAGCAGGCCGGTAAATTGACGGATAAACAGACTTTCGGCGAAGGGGTGGACGCTTCATTTCCTGTTTTAATTTGACAACGATGAGGGCTCTTTTTATGGTTCAACGCTTCTCTCGGGGGAGAGAGGTGTTTTTTTGGCGTTAAACGGGGCTGCCCGATAGTGTAATGGTAGCACACAAGATTTTGATTCTTGGCGTCTAGGTTCAAATCCTAGTCGGGCAAAATCCACTATAGCGGACGGATTCCGGCGCAAAAGAACACGACCTGTGAAGAGGAATAGAAACTGTGAAAATTTTGACGGGAACAGCTCATCGTGATCTGGCGGAGCGCATTGCGGCAAAAGCCGTAGAAAAGCTCTGTGATGTGCAGATCAGTCGCTTTCCGGATGGCGAAATCTTCGTGAAGATTGCCGAAAACGTCCGCGGACGCGATGTGTTCATTATTCAGCCGACCTCCTATCCTCCGAACGAGAACTTGATGGAGCTGCTGATTATGATTGATGCGGCGAAGCGCGCTTCGGCATCGCGCATCACCGCCGTGATGCCGTTTTACGGCTATGCCCGGCAGGATCGTAAAGAGCAACCGCGTGTTCCAATCACCGCTAAACTGGTTGCAAACCTGCTGGTGGCGGCGGGCACCAACCGCCTGCTGACGATGGATCTGCATGCGCAGCAGATTCAGGGATTTTTTGATATCCCGGTTGACCACCTCTATGCCGCGCCGGTTTTTGTGAAATATCTGCGCGAGAAAAAATTAAAAGACCTTGTGGTTGTGGCGCCGGATACGGGCGGTATGAAGCTGGCCGCAGCTTACGCCGATATGCTGGACGCCGGTGTTGCGGTGGTCGGCAAAGAACGCAAAAGCGCTGAGCGGGTTGAGGCGACTCACTTAGTGGGCGATGTGAAAGGTTGCAATGCGGTGCTGGTGGACGACATGACATCAACCGCCGGCACGCTGACGGCGGCCGCCAATCTACTCGAACAGGCTGGCGCGAAGTCAATTCGCGCCGCCGTGAGTCACTCGCTGTTAAGCTGCAAGGGCGTAGAGCGCCTGAACGAGTCACCGATCATCGAACTGGTGACCACCGACAGCGTGCCGGCGCGTTGCGAAGTCGGCAGCAAGGTAAAAGTGCTTTCCGTGGCGGAACTGCTGGCCGAAGCAATTCGCCGTATTCACGACAACAATTCGGTAACATCACTTTTCAAAATAACTTGAGGAGAAAAAAGCTATGGACGCAAAGATTACAGTAAAGAGTAGAGATGTGCAGGGCTCAGCCAACGCGCGCCGGTTGCGCCGCGACGGCTGGGTGCCGGGGGTGATTTACAGCGATGGCACTGCGGCCCGCCTGGTTTCGTTGCCGAAACATGAATTCGAGCAGATGTTGCGTCATCATACGAGCGAACATGTGATGATTAAAATCCAGATCGATGGCGGCAAAGAAGAGTCCGTGTTGCTGAAAGACGTGCAGCACGATGCTCTTTCCCGCGGTGTGGTTCACGTGGATCTTCAGAAAGTGGCGATGGACAAGAAACTTCATTTGGAAGTTCCGGTTGAACTCATCGGCGAAGCCGAAGGGGTTAAAAATCAGGGCGGCGTGTTGGATCATCTGTTGCACCACATTGAAATCTCCTGTTTTCCGGCCGATATTCCTGAGTCGATCACGGTGGATGTCAGTGCGCTGAAGCTCGGAGATATGCTCACGGTCAAAGATATCCAGATCGACGCTTCGAAATATACGATTCTACTGGATGCCGAGGTCGGCGTAGCTTCCGTATCGATACCGAAGGTTGTTGAAGAGCCGGTTGCCGAGGAGGCCGCAGCGGCGGCGCCGACGGAACCGGAAGTGATTCGCGAGAAGAAACCGGAAGCCGAAGAGAAGAAGGCGGAGTAAGACACGCCCTGTTGCGGAGACTGT
>JBAWXO010000027.1:0-11080 GCA_037144035.1 Kiritimatiellales bacterium | reverse complement strand
CCAACGCGACGATCGAATATGTGCGCGTCTATCTGCCGCAACACGAAGTGGCGGGAAAAACCAACCGCATGGTCACGTACAGTTACTCAGTTTCCCCGCCTGCTACCGCCGGTGACGGGATTCCCAATTGGTGGCGCGCGCAGCACTTCGGCGGCAACGGTGCCTCGACCAACGACACCTCCGGCGCATTCGGAGACCCTGACAACGATGGCGTGAACAACTACGCCGAATACATCGCGGACACAAACCCGACAAATGGCTCTTCCCGTCTTAGCATTCAGTCTCTTTTCGCCGGAACCAATCGGGCGGTGTTTTTCCAATCCTCGGCAAACCGCAAATACACCCTGTATTACTCGACGAATCTCATCTCCGGAGTCTGGACGAACGTTCCCGCGCAAACCGGCATCATCGGCAATGGTGGCGTGGCGGTATTCACCAATTCGCTGCCCGACGCCACTCCATGCTTCTATCGCGTCGGCGTTGCGGTTCCCTGATCAGTGTCCCTTGTAAATGAAGGGACAGCCCGCAGTTCGGCAAGCTTGCCGGAACCCGGCTGTTTGCCATTACGAAACCGTAATGAGCATTCCTTTGGTCTTCCGGAGGCTGACACGTTATTTTAACAGCAGAAACAAGGAATGGAGGAAGGTATGAAAAAATGGATTCCGATTCTTTTACTCGCCGGTTCAGCATTCGCCTACGAACGGCTGCAGGGCCCGACGGAACTGCTGTTCAGCGATAAAGAGAAAGCTTTCCCCGGCTACACGCTCTTCGGTGTCGGCAGCCGGACTTATCTGCTCGATCTGGACGGGCAGGTGGTTCACACCTGGCCCATCGGAACGAATCCGCATCTGCTGGATAACGGCAATATTCTCGACGCCTCGAAAGATGATCCCAGTGGATTCCAAGGCTTCAAGGAAGTGGACTGGGACGGCAAGACGGTCTGGGAATACACCGAGAAGCGCGAGGGCTACGCGCCGCATCATGACTGGGTTCGCATCTTCAACAAGAAGCTCAATGCGCCCACCACGCTTTACATCGCCAATAAATCCATCACGCCGGAGCAGGCCATCGCCGCCGGTGCCGATCCGAAGAAGGGTCCGTACGAAGGCGGCCAGATGGATGCCGTTGTCGAAGTGGATATGCAAGGTAACGTGGTCTGGGAATGGGGGTTCTTTGATCATGTCATCCAGGATGTTGATCCGGCGAAATCCAATTATGTCGGCGCAGGCAAAACCGTCGCGAACTGGCCGGGGCGAATTAACATCAACATGCCGGGCCGTCCGTTGAAGCGCGACTGGCTGCACTGTAACTCAATGGATTACAACGCGGAGTCCGGCCACATCGTGATCAACTCCGTGCAGGGCGAGCTCTACGTGATCGATCACGATGGCACCTTCGTTGCCGGCGACGCGAAGGCGAGCGTTGCGAAGGCCTCCGGTCCGGCAGGCGACTTCCTCTATCGCTTCGGCGACCCGGCCCGCTATGCGCAGGGCGATCCGCCGAAGGTCCTGGAAAACTGGGACTCGGCGACGTCCGGACATAAACAGATGGGCGGCGCGCACGACGCGCACTGGATTCGACCCGGACTGCCCGGCGCGGGACATATCATGGTCTTCAACAACGGTCAGTATCTCTACCAGCGGACTCCGCAGTCTTCGATTCTGGAAATTAATCCTTTCCTTGATGCGAACGGGAACGATTCCGGCAAGTATGTGAATCCTCCTGATGCGGGATACCGGCGTGAGAATTATGACAAAGACACGCACAACCAGCCCCGGCAGATTTCGAAGCAGGTCGTCTGGAATCACCGGTCTGTCAACAGCCACGGTTTCTTCAGCCATATCGGTTCAAGCGGACAGCGCCTGCCGAACGGCGGCACGTTTGTCTGCTCCGACACCGAAGGCCACTTCTTTGAAATCACCGCCGACGGCAAGCTCGCCTGGGAATACATCAACCCCGTCACGCGGGACGGCGCAGTGAAAACGCTGGGCGATGTTCTGCCGATGGCGAACTCCGCGTTTCGTGCCTACCGGTATGCGACAAATCATCCGGCGTTCAAGGGCCGCGACTTGAAGCCGGCAGGCACCATCACGGATCGATCGGCACAAGGCGTCGATATTTATCCGCAGCGGAAGCCGGCAGGCAAAGATTCTCCTGCTGGTAATAAGAACCAGCAGGGGCGCGACGGAAAGCGGAAGACCGAGCCAGACCCGGCTGCTGAAAAACCTCCGCAACCCACTGTCGATAAAACAGTCGACGTAGCGCTAAGCAAGCCGGCGGCCTCGCAAACCGGCGACCGGTGGATCCAGATGGATTTGAATAGCGACGGGTCGGTTTCCTTTGAAGAGTTTTGCGCATTCGAAACAAAGAAACGCGGCGAGCCGGTTGACGCCGGGCGTGCTCGGAGTAAATTCACGGAAATCGATACCAACACGGACGGTATGATTTCGAAGGAGGAGCTGGATAGCGCACCGAAAGGAAAAGGACCTCGGAAATGAAGTGTTCCGGTCTAATCGGAATCTTACTGATTGCCGCCGTTTTTCCAATCGCCGGAAACTCGGCGGAAAAAGGTTCCAAAGAAAAGAAAGACCGGGCGGTAAAAGATATTCCGCTGATGATGGCAGCGGGGCCGGTATCAGAAGATTTTCGGTGCTCCGAACTGCTGGCGTTTCCGACGGACTCCTCGGTGCAGATTCATCTGATCCCGCAGCAGGACATGACGCTGGCGGTGCGTTACGGAACGCAGGCAGACCGGCTCGACCAGCAGACCGATTCGCAAAATATTCATGCCGGCGAATCACACATTGTCCGGCTCGAAAATTTAAAACCGGATGCAGAATATTTTTACCGGCTGGAATGGAACGGGACAGAAGGCGCTGTCCACCGGTTTCACACGGCCCGCGCGGCGGGCGAGACATTCTGCTTTGCGGTTCAGGCCGATTCGCATCTCGATGATAATTCCGATTCGGCTGCCTATTCCGCCACGTTACAAAACATCGCGCAGTCGCAGCCGGATTTTCTGATCGATCTCGGCGATTCGTCGATGGTTGAAAAGCTGGACGATAAAAGCGACGCGGCGATTACGCAGCGGAATCTGCTGATGCGTAACGGGTATGGCAAAGTGGCGCACAGCGTTCCGCTGTTCATGGCCCCGGGCAATCATGACGGCGAGAAAGGCTCGTCAGTTGACGGCACGGCGAAAAATCTGACCGTGCGCGCCACGCGGATCAGAAAGCAGTTTTATCCGGTCGCGCCGGACACGTTCTACAGTTCCGCCGCGCCGAACGAAAAGTTTTGCGGAACCGTGCGCAGTTATTATGCCTGGACCTGGGGCGACGCGCTGTTCGTCGTGATCGATCCGTATCGTTATCCCGCGCCGAAGGCCGGCCGCAAATCCGGCGGATGGGACGTTACGCTCGGCGAAACACAGTACCGCTGGCTGCGCGAAACGCTCGAAAAAAGCCCGGCCAAATATAAATTTGTTTTCAGCCATCAGCTGGTCGGCGGCAGTGAACTGGGCCGCGGCGGCGTAGAGTACGCCGACTGGTATGAATGGGGCGGGCACGACCCGGATGGCAAATACCGTTTCGATGAAAACCGGCCCGGCTGGGGCAAGCCGATCCATCAGCTGCTGGTGGCTGCCGGCGTCACTGCGTTTTTCCACGGGCACGACCATTTTTATGCACGGCAGGAAAAAGACGGTGTAATCTATCAACTGGTGCCGCAGCCCGCCTCTGAAAGCGGGAAATCGCCCGGACCCGCCGTTGAATACGGCTATGTTCAAGGCGATGTGCGCGGCGGCTCCGGCTTTGTGCGGGTGAGTGTTTCGCCGGCCGGTTTTGATATAAAGTTTATACAAACTGAATCGCCGCGCAGTGGAGGAAAGAGAAAGTGAAAAAACAGATTTTGATTCACGCCGCGCTGTTCCTGCTGGTTTGCTGCAGTATGGCACAGCAGTCGGGCAAAAAAGAGAAGCGGGACAAGCCGGACGGGCGACAAGGCGGGGGTAGCAAAGCGGCTTATCCTCCTCCGGCGCAGGCGTGGAAGGTCGCGACGATTATTCTGGGCTGTCCCGAAAAAGACCGCATCAGCATGAGCATATATCCGGCGGATGATCTGGAAGGATATATTGAATACGGCAGTGAACGAACCGCGGTGCAGCCGCTTCCCGCGAAAACGCCGACACAGCTGGTGCTGACGGGGCTTTCCGCCGATACGGAAACCACCTACCGGCTGCGCTACCGCAATCCGGGCGAAACGGAATTTAAGACCGGACCGGATTATAACTTTCATACCTGGCGCGCGCTGGGCAGCCCGTTCGTGTTTGAGATCCAGGGCGATTCCCATCCGGAGCGACTGAAAAAACAAAACGATCCGGGCCTGTATGAGCAGACGCTGCTGGCGGTCGCCAAAGACCGGCCCGACTTTTTCTTATGCGTCGGCGACGACTTCAGTGTCGATGCGTTGCCGGAGGTCAACGCGGCGACGGTCAGGCAGGTCTATTTGAAACAACTGCCTTATCTCGGACTGTTCGCGCACTCGACGCCGCTGTTTCTGGTGAACGGGAATCACGAACAGGCCTCGCGGGTCAATCTGGACGGCACGCCGGACAACGCCGCAGTCTGGGCTCAGAACAGCCGCAACCGGCTGTTTCCGCAGCCCGCGCCGGACGGTTTTTACAGCGGCGACAAGGAGGAGGTTGAGCACATCGGCCTGCTGCGCGACTACTACGCGTGGACTTGGGGCGACGCGCTGTTTGTGACGATTGACCCGTACTGGCACTCGGAGCAGGCGGTGGACAATAAATTCGGCGACCGAAAAAAAGATCGCGATCTATGGAGGATCGGGCTCGGCGAAGCACAGTATCAGTGGCTCAAAAAAACGCTAGAAGAGAGCACGGCCCAATACAAATTCGTTTTTGCACATCACGTCAACGGAACCGGACGCGGTGGAATTGAGGATGCCGGGCTTTATGAGTGGGGTGGAAAAGGGCGCGGCGGACAGCAGGAATTTAAAAGCCAGCGGCCGGGATGGGAGCTGCCGATTCATCAGCTAATGGTTAAAAACCATGTCACTATTTTCTTCCAGGGACACGATCATATTTTCGCCCGTGAAAAGCTCGACGGCGTGATCTATCAGACCCTGCCCGACCCCGCAAATACGAATCCTGATTCGAGCAACATAGCCGCCTATCCCGGCGCGGATATTTTTCCAAACTCCGGAAGAGTGCGCATTTCCGTGAGTCCGGAAAAAGTCCGGGTAGAGTATGTCGCTTCCCGTCTGCCGCAGGATTCAACGGCGGAACATCCCGCCGGAGAGATTATTTTTGCGTATGAAGTTCCCGGAAAATGAATCAGAATCCTGCCCATGAGTCAGGAGCTGAAACCCGATCCGGAAGCGTTCAAAAAATTGGCAACCGCGACGATGCCGTTTGGTAAATATGCCGGGCGGCGGCTGGTCGATTTGCCGGAACCCTACGTCGTCTGGTTTAAGCAGAAGGGCTTCCCGAAAGGCGAATTGGGGCAAATGCTCGAAACGGTCTACACGATCAAAGCCAATGGGCTGGAATATCTTTTCCATCCTGGCGCAAAGAACCCCGAAGGGAAAGGTTAGTCATGAAATACCGCAAGCTTGGAACCAGTGAACTTGAAGTGTCGGAAATCAGCCTTGGCTGTTGGACAATGGGCGGCCTGAACTGGGTTGCCGGACGTCCCAACGGCTGGGCGAATGTGAATGAAGCCGAAGTGGCGGCCGCAGTCAAAAAAGCGGTCAATGCGGGCGTCAACCATTTCGACAATGCCGATGTCTACGGCAACGGCAATGCCGAGCGGATGCTTGCCCGTGTTCTCAAAAAGTTGGGACTCAAAAGCGAGGAGTTCATCATCGCTACCAAGACCGGTCATTTTCCCGGCACGGCGGCGCACGCCTATGAACCTGCGCATATCCGGCATCAGTGTGAACAGTCACTGATCAACCTGCAGCGCGACTATATTGACATCTACTACTTTCACCACGGTCGGTTTGACGACCACCTTGAGGAAGCCGCCGCGACAATGGACGCGCTTGTTAAAGAAGGCAAAGTGCGCTTCAAAGGACAGTCCGGCTATACCGACGCCGAGTTCGAGCGCGCCGTTCCTGTTGTGAAGCCGATCGTTCTGCAAAGCCGGGCGCATGCGCTCGATACACAGTTCATCACGCCCAGTTCGGCGGTCGCGAACCTGCTCGAAAAATACAATATGTCCTTCATCGCCTTCAGTCCGCTGTGTCAGGGCGTTCTGCTCGATAAGTTTGACCCGGAAAATCCGCCGGAGTTTGAAGCCGGCGACCACCGTGTGGGCGACAAACGCTTTACGACAGAATTTCTGCGTGGTGTGAAGCCGAAGCTCGAAAAAATTAAAGCGCGGTTTGGATCATCAACCGAAGACCTCGCGGCGGTCGCGCTCAATTATATCCTGAGTTTTCCAAACATCGGATGCGTTATCCCCGGCTTCCGCAACGAACGGCAGGTCAACTGCAACCTCGCCGCCACAGACCGGAGTCTCTCCGCCGCAGACATTGAATTCATCCGCACAACCTTCGCCGAATAAAAAAGGCAAACCTTGGAAACGAGTTTCCAACGGTTGGACGACACCCAATAAAGCTATAAAGCGGAAGATTCCTTCGCGGCCTTTTTCTTCTTCTTTTTGCTGTCTTTAGTAGTGATAGGAGCAGTCTGATGCTCATCAAGAACCTTCTGCAGAACGGCGCGGGCGGACGCGGCGGAGTCATTTGTCGCGGTAGACGGCACTGGAATTTCTTTGAACGGGGCGTCGCTCATGTCGAACAGCTCGCCGTGGTTGGTCAGTTTGAATCCGGCATTGCGTGCATAGGACTTCCCGCTCAATTCAACATATATCCAATCGCGCGGAGTTCCCTTCTGGCCGCGGATCTGCGGAGCAAAGCTGTGTCCGTCGATGGTTACACCTGCGGGCAGTTTAGCTCCGCCGAGTTCGGCGAAGGTCGGAAAGAAATCGCTGAAGTCGATGAGATCCTTCTTCACCTGTTCGGCCGGCGTGGTGCCGGGCCAATTGACAACAAGCGGCACGCGGCTTCCGCCTTCGAGCATAGTGCCTTTCTGGCCGCTGATCGATTTTCCGTTTACGGTTGCGGCCTCAACGCCGAAATGCGCCGTACCGTTATCGCCGGAGAAGATGATCATCGTATTTTCGCGCAGATGGAGGCGATCCAGTTCAGCCATCAACTGCCCGACGAGCTTATCCATATATTCGATATTGTCGGTGTAAAGCTGATTCTTGTCGGCGCCCGCTTTGCTGTCCGGAGTGCGAAGAATCGGCCCGTGAATGTGTGACATCGGGTAGTAGATAAAGAACGGCTGATCCTTATGGCTGGCAATAAATCCGGCGACAAACTCATGCATAAGATCAGGAAGATATTTCCCTTCCGGCAGGGGCATTGCTTTTCCGTTGACGGTGTAGGTCGGCGTCTGTTCGCGCCAGTAGCGCCCGTTGCCCTTGAAAACAAGATACTCATCGAACCCCCACTCGCCGGGGCCGAGGCACATCTGCCCCCATTTACCGACGCTGGCCGTCACGTACCCGGCGTTTTTCATGATGGTAGGAAGCATCACCTCGCGCGCCGGATCAATGGCATCGGCGCTATGATTGCTGTTCAGTCCGGTGCGGAACGGATAACGTCCGGTGAGCGCCTCGCAGCGCGACGGTCCGCAGAGCGGATTCGCGTAGCAGAGTTCAAAGCGAGTTCCGTTTTTCGCCAGGGCATCGATATTAGGAGTCTTAAACGGGCCTCCGCAGCAACCGATGTCGCCAAGGCCTACATCATCGGACAAAATGAAAATAATGTTAGGCTTGCTGACAGGCGGGGCTTTTGCGGCGGATACTTGCCCGGCGGTCAGAGCCAGCGCGGCCAGCTCAGCACCGGCAATTTTCAGGAAACACGATTTCTTCATGCGGCGACTCCTTTTGTTGAAACCTATCTGAATAAAACGTTCGGAAGAAGAATTTATTGTCTGGTCGGCCTTTTGGGTTTCCAAACACCGGAAAGAACTCCTCGTTAGTGTTTAGGCGAAAAGAGGGCGAAAAACAAATCCGCCGCCGGCTGTGCGGCATAAGTGCTTGCGTCGAAACGGAGAGCGAACTATCTTTCTGCCTCTTCGGGCCCGTAGCTCAGTTGGTCAGAGCAGGAGACTCATAATCTCTTGGTCCTCGGTTCAAGTCCGAGCGGGCCCACCATCCTCCGCCCGAAGCGAAGCACAAGACGGAGGATTACTTCTTTTCCTTCTGCACTTGCGCCGCGCACCAGCGGGACTGCTTGGCAAGGCCGAGCAGAATTTTTACGTCGTTTTCGGTGAGTTTGCCGCGGCTTAAAATGCGGCGCAAGCCGAGCATCATGTGTTCGAGCTTTTCTATTTCGCAGAATCCGGTTTCAAGCATCATGGCGCTCCACGCTCCGTCGAGCCGCTCGCGCATGGCGCCGTCGGCTTCCGGCGAGCATTCCTCCGGCGGTTTGTAGGAGGCATCGTTCGCCAGCAGGAACAGTTCGTAGCAACAGACCATGACGGCGTGCGAGAGATTCAGCGAGCGGTAGAGTTCGCTCGACGGGATATTTATAATGTGGGTGCAGACGGCGATTTCCTCGTTGAAGAGGCCTTTGTCCTCGCGGCCGAAAACGAGCGCGGTTTTATGATGCGCGGCGGAGTCGAGAACGACCGGCGCGATTTCGCGCGGCAAGTAGGCGTGGTCGCGGTAAAATCCGGTGCGGGCGCTGGTTCCGGCCACAACGGTGCAGTCGGCGACCGCGTCTTCCAGGTTTTGGAATCTCTGAATCCGGTCGAGCAGGTCCTCCGCCTTGTAGGCGAGCTTACGGGCTTCCGCCCAGTCGAGATGTTCACCCGGAGAAACCAGCGCGAGATCTATGATGCCCATGTTCATCATGACACGGCAGATCGAGCCGATATTCCCGGCATATTTGGGATCGATAAGCACAATGCGGATATTTTCGAGCGGGTTCATAGGTTGATTTCTGATTTGAGCAGATCGGGGGGTAGGGCTACAATGCAAAAGACGGGAGACAATCCAATTGAAACCAAAAAACATTGTACTAGCGCTGGGCGCCCTCCTCCTGATGGCGGGTTGCGCGTCGGTGTCGCAGCAGCGCGCCGTTGTAACAGACGGAACGATTCAAAACACCTCACTCGGATTTTTCGGGTTCAGTTTTAAGATTCCTGACGGGTTTGAGGTGTACAGTTCGGCGGCAAAAAATCCGGCGGAGCACAATGAGCTGCAACGCATGGCGATCCGTATCTATGACACCAATAAGGCGTATCATCCGCGCGGCAACGAGCAGTTCTATGAAAGTTTTCTGCTGATATCGGACGAAACCTGCTTTCTGCTGATCACGCTCAAGTCTGCCGGCATTGCGGAGCAGCTCTATAATTCGCCATTTGATGATGCAGCGGTTTCGCAGTGGGAGCTTATGCCTCTCTATAATGTGACCGCGAAGCGTTCGTTCGGACTGGGCGACACCCGCCAGCCGGCAGTTCACGGCTGCGGCTCTGCTTACGAACAGAAGGGCTGGTATTATGCCGATCCGAAACGCAACAGCGTATCATTCAACTACGAAGCCTGCAAAGTGACGGGTAGTAAGCGCGACAGCTACATCCTGATGGGGTTCGCTCTGCCCGAAAATGCCAAGACCCTTACGTCGCCGATGCGGCAGATGATGGACGGTCTGAAGTTCTGAACCCTGTAAAACGGGGTTGAACTTGCCGCTGATCTTCTGAATACTCCCGCGCAATGGCTGAAACATCCACAACCGCGCTGAAGCCCCTCTGTGTCGACCTCGACGGAACGCTGGTCAAGACCGATACCTTTGCTCAGGCACTGCTACTGCTCGTCCGCACGCGTCCTGCGGCACTCTTTGCCATTCCCCGCTGGGCGGCCAACGGGCTGGCCGCGTTTAAGCGGCGCATTGCTCAGGAAGTTCAGCTCGATCCGGCCGCTCTTCCGTTTCATCCCGGCCTGCTCACTTTTTTGAAGAGCGAGCGCGAAAAAGGGCGCGAACTGGTGCTGGTGACCGCTGCCGATACGCTGCCTGCCCGCGCTGTCGCCGCGCACACCGGTCTTTTTTCGGACGTCATGGCCAGCGACGGCATTATTAACCTCAAAGGCGGACGCAAGCGCGACGCGCTCGTTGCCCGTTTCGGTGAAAAGGGTTTTGATTACGCCGGCAACGCTACCGACGACCTGCCGGTCTGGGAAGCCGCCGCTGGAACCATCGCGGTCAATCCCTGCGCGCCGGTGCGCCGTGCGCTCAAAAACCGCCCCGCCCGGATTTTTGAAGACCGCCCGGCCAAGCTGAAGTCCTGGTTAGGGGCTATCCGTGTGCACCAGTGGACAAAAAACATCCTCGTTTTTCTGCCGATGCTACTGGCACACGAACTGACCACGCCCGCGCTGTATACCAAAGCCGTGCTGGCTTTCTTCGCCTTCAGTTTCGCTGCCTCGGCCATTTATATTTTTAACGACCTCTTCGATCTGCATGCGGATCAGCACCATCCGCGCAAAAAGAACCGGCCGTTCGCGGCGGGCAATCTGAACCTGCTGGCTGCGGCCGTTACGGGCCCGCTGCTGGTGCTGGCGGCGCTCGGCGTTTCACTGCTGCTGCCGTCCGCTTTTACCGCCGTGCTTCTGCTCTACCTTGTCATCACCACGCTTTACTCGTGGTGGCTCAAGCAGCTCGCGTTGCTTGATGTGATGACACTCGCCGGGCTCTACGCCATCCGCATCCTCGCGGGTACAGCGGCGTATGGTGTTGAAACCTCGACTTGGCTGATCGCCTTTTCCATTTTCCTCTTCTTCAGCCTCGCCATGGTCAAGCGCTATGCCGAATTGCGCGAAGCCGCGGGAAGTAGCTTCGAGACGGTGCGTGTTCGTGGCCGCGGCTACTGCGAAGCCGACCTGCCGCTGCTGACGGGTTTCGGCGCAGGCAGTGGCTGTGTTGCCGTGTTGGTACTCGCGCTCTACATCAACAGCGAAAAGGTTGTGCAGTTCTATAAAAACCC
>JBAWXO010000026.1:0-11086 GCA_037144035.1 Kiritimatiellales bacterium | reverse complement strand
AGTCAGATATTTACGCCAGACGGATGAATTCATTTTAATCCGTTCAATGTTTGCAGGCGGTGATTTTAATCAGCGCTTTCCGGTCGGCTTTGATACCGGGATCGGTTTGCAATTCGGTTTCCAGCCATTGGAAAAGCGGGGCAGGGAACGTATCGGTCAGCCGGTAATGCACCCAGCGCCCGGCCTTGCGGCTTTGAACCAGACCGGATCGGATCAGCAGACCCATGTGGCGCGAGGCCGTGGCACCGGTCACTTCAAGAAGTTCGATGATGTGGCAGGCGCAGAGTTCTTCGTGATTCATCAGCGCCGCGACGACCCGGAGGCGGTTGCGGTCGGAAAGGGCTTTCATGGCATTTAATGGCTCATTCATGCCGCCTTTATACTTAGCCGTTTAGCTAAATGTCAAACTATTCGTTGTTCTATAGCTTAAACTGACAGAATCGGATTGCGCTGGCGGCGGGTCGCCGCCTACAGTCTCCGCTCTTTTTATCCCGGATGACGGCTATGAGTTTTGAACAGGAAATTGCTAAACGGCTGACGATTGCGATTATTTCGCACCCGGACGCCGGTAAGACGACGCTGACGGAAAAGCTGCTGCTTTACGGCGGCGCGCTCCAGCTGGCCGGTTCGGTGACGGCACGCAAAAATCAGCGCTCCACGACATCCGACTGGATGGAGCTGGAGAAACAGCGCGGCATTTCCGTCACCTCGACTGTGCTTCAGTTTGATTACCGCGGGTGCTGCGTCAACCTGCTGGATACGCCCGGTCACCGCGATTTTTCAGAAGACACCTACCGTGTGCTGATGGCGGTGGATTCGGTGGTGATGGTGATCGACGCGGCCAAAGGAATTGAAAGCCAGACGCGCAAGCTGTTTGAAATCTGCCGAATGCGCGGCATCCCGATTTTCACGTTCATGAACAAGCTCGATCGTCCGTCGCGCAATGCGCTGTCGCTAATGGACGAACTGGAGCAGACACTGCAACTGCGGGTCTGCGCGATGAACTGGCCGCTCGGCAATGGTCCCGATTTCCAAGGCGTCTATGACCGGCAGACCAAGCAGGCTCACTTTTTTGAACGCACAGCACACGGCGCTTTCCGCGCGCCGGTGGCGCTGCATTCCGTGACCGATTCGCAGGTGCGCGACCGAATGTCCGCAGAAGTTTATAAAGAGTTGATTAACGAACTGGAGATGCTGGATACCGCTGGCGAACTTTTTAATCTGCAAGAGGTGCAGGCAGGCGATCTCAGCCCGGTATTTTTCGGCAGCGCGATCAATAATTTCGGAGTTCAGCTTATGCTGGATGCGATTGTTGATTATGCGCCCGTACCGCAGCCGCGCTTTTCCGGCGCTGAAAAAATTCATCCGGAGAATCCGAAGTTTTCCGGCTTCATCTTCAAGATTCAGTCGAATATGGATCCGAAGCACCGCGACCAGATCGCTTTTCTACGAATCTGTTCCGGCTGTTTCACCCGCGATATGCGCGTAACCCATTCGCGCACCGGCGAACTGGTGCGGCTTTCCAGTTCCCACCGGGTTTTTGCCCGGGAGCGCGAAACGGTGGATACCGCCTATCCCGGCGATGTGATCGGACTGGTGGGGCACGCCGGATTCGGTATCGGTGACACGCTGACGGAAGATCCGGCGATTGTGTACCACGAAATGCCGCAGTTTGCGCCGGAGTGTTTTGCGATGCTCTATAACCCGGTTCCCGCGCAATACAAACGCTTTCAGGCCGGCGTGAAACATCTGCTGCAGGAAGGGGCTTTGCAGTCGTTCCACTTCGCGGATCAGGCGCAGAATGCACCGTTGCTGGGCGCGGTCGGCGTGTTGCAATTTGAGGTTTTCAAATACCGGCTGGAGAACGAATACGGTGCGACCGCCCGGCTCGAACCGGCCCCGTACAAGATCATACGCTGGGTGGACGAATCCGGCGGAGCGGCCGCGGTTGTAACGGAGTCGATGATGCCGCCCAGCTGCCGGCTCCTGCTGGACTCATCCAATCGTAAAGTGATGCTGTTTGATTCCGAATGGATTGTAAAATTTTTCTGTGAGCGCAATCTGGACGTCTGTCTGCATGCTCTTCCCGCCGCCATCAAGCGCGCTTAGAGTATTTAACGGATGAGATGCCGTCACTGGGAAACCTACTCTGCCGTCCCGTCACCCATCCGGCGGAGGGGATTTTAAAAGCTCCCATCCTCTGGAGGGGTGGCCAGAGGCCGGGGTGGGTTGCTGCGTTTGAATCGTTAAGTGCTATAGATCATTTAAAGCAAAACGGGTCTAAGCGGTTTAAGGATCAGCTTATGAAAACGCTTCGTTCAGAATCTGCATAATCTGCCGCTTGCGAATCTCAATGCTTTCGCAGAGACGGAGTTGTACGGCTGCACGATGAAGATTCTGCTCCGGGACGCGGACTTTGAAATAGAGATTGCCGGCCAGATGATCCTGAAAAAAACGGATTCCCAGTTCCAGCGTGATCAGACGGATGGAGTCGTATAGATATGTCCGGTCATTTTCTGTCAGGAAACCCCGAGCCTGAACGGTATAGCCGCGGATGAAGGCATCGCACAGATCCAGATCAAACACCACACTGGAGAGATCTTGTGTTTCTTCTCCCGCGCGGTTGCAGAGTGAGCGCAATGCGTCGCCGAAGTCGTAATGGATCAGTCCTGGTTTCACCGTGTCCAGATCAATGATGGCTGTGCCTTTCCCTGTATCGTCATCGATCATAAAATTGCTGACTTTTGGATCGCCGTGAATTAGCCGCATCGTCAGCTCGCCGTTGCTCAGCGCGTTCTGCAGAACCGGAACAAAGCCGCGGCGTGCCTCAATAAACTTATGCAGGCCGCGAACCTGTTCGGTGCTTTGCATCATCTGGGTCGTGGCCAGAGTCTGATCATATTTTTTGAGATACTCCGGTGTATTATGGTAACCCGGTAGCGTGTCGTGCAGGCGCGCCGGATCCATGCTAGAGATCAGGCGGTGAAATTGTCCTAGCACACATCCAGTTTCAAAGGCGTGCTCCGCGCTTTGCGCCGTGTCAAACGAGGTGGCCGAGGCGATTAAGGTTAATGCGCGCCAATGGCCTCCGTCTTCGTCCTCGAAAAAATCCTGCCCGCTCCTGCACGGGATGATTTTTGGCAGCTGCCATATCCGGTCGGCTTCTCTGCTTTCTCGCAGAAGCTGTTCGTGGCAGTGCAGAGTCAACAGCTTCATGTTGTCCATGATCCACTCCGGATGGTGGAAAACGTGCTGATTTACCCGCTGGATGATAATCCGTTCTTCAGAAAAATGGGTGCGGAACACCGCGATATAGGTGTCGTTTACGTTTCCTGATGTGGTCGGACGCATGCTGGCCAGCCGTCCATGCACATCAAACTGTTGCGCAATCTGTTCCAGTGTCATGGTTCCGTTTGTACCCGATTCCTGTACGGTTGTCGTTTAGAAACCGCCTGTTTTTCAACCACGATGCGGGTCGGAAAAAGCGCGCGGCAAATATCGCACTTGGTTCCGTCGCAGCCCCGGGCAGTGCAGTGTTCGCGTCCGTAGAGAATCAGCTGAATATGCAGTTTGTTCCAGCGCTTCGGCGGAAAAAGTTTTTTCAGGTCGGCCTCGGTTTGGACGACTTTCGTGCCGCGGGTCAGTTTCCAGCGCTGAGCCAGACGGTGAATGTGCGTATCGACCGGAAATGCCGGAATACCGAACGCCTGCGCCATGATCACCGATGCGGTTTTATGGCCGACACCCGGCAGCTTCTCCAAACCCTGGAAACTATCCGGCACCTTGCCGCCGTGTTTGGCGACGAGGATCTTCGACATCTCATAAATCGCCTTGGACTTATTGTTGGCCAGTCCGCAGGTTTCAATCAGTTTGCGGATATTTTCCTGTCCGAGTCTCGCCATCTTTGCCGGTGTATTGGCTTTGACGAACAGCGCGGGGGTCACCAGATTAACTCGCTTGTCGGTGCACTGCGCGGAAAGGATCACGGCAACCAGCAAGGTATAAGCGTCTTGATGCTTCAACGGCACCTCGACCGTTGGATACAGTTCGTCCAACCGTCTGCCGATAGTTTCCGCCCGTTCCTTTTTCGTACTCATAAGGGGGAGGTTCTTACAAAATCATGGACAACGAAATCATATTTTTACCAGCGTATGACAAAAAGCAGCGAATAATTTAAAAAGGCAGAAGCTGTTACATTCGTTGCTTTTTGTCCTTCGTTGGAATATTTCTGAGCCGCCCTTGGAAAGCGAGCGAAACGAAGGCTGGTAATTTTATCAAAAAGAAGTAGTCTTTAGGCATGACACGCCAACAATTCGTAAACGTTCTTCTTAAACGGGCCAAAGCAAAGCCCGCAGCAAGCGGCGCGGCTTTTGCGCCATCCAACATCGCGCTCTGTAAATACTGGGGCAAGCGCGACGCGGAACTCAATCTGCCGGTCAATTCGAGCCTCTCGATTTCGCTCGGTAAACTTGGCACGCACACGGTTGTTAAGTTCGCTAAGACCACCGACAAGGTTTTCCTGAACGGTAAACCGGCGCCGAAAGAATTTACCGCGCGCGTTTCGACGTACCTCAACCTGTTCCGCGCCGAAGGACAGTTTTTTGAAGTCCGGACGAAAAACAACATTCCGACGGCGGCAGGACTGGCGTCGTCGGCCTCCGGTTTTGCCGCGCTGATCAAAGCACTCGATCAACTTTTCGGCTGGGGTTTTAATCCGCGCGAACTTTCCATGCTGGCGCGGCTCGGCAGCGGCAGCGCATCCCGCTCGCTCTACGACGGCTTTGTCGTTTGGCATGCCGGCGCCCGCGCCGACGGCATGGACAGCTACGCCGAATCTCTTTCCGATGCTTGGAAAAATAAAGGGGTACAGGCTCAGCCTGCTTCCAATGATTGGAAAAATCTGCGCGTTGGCATCCTCGAAGTTTCCAAGATCCGGAAAAAAACCGGCTCGACCGATGGCATGAACCGGACGAGTGAAACGTCGGAACTTTACGAATCATGGCCCGCGCAGGCCGGGTGCGACTTTGATGAACTGCGCACCGCGATTGTCGCTCAGGATTTCACCTTGCTGGGCGAGACCGCTGAGAACAACGCGCTCGCCATGCACGCCACCATGCTGGCTGCGTGGCCTCCGCTCTGTTACTGGAAGCCGCAGTCTGTCGCGCTGATGCAGAAAGTCTGGCAGGCGCGTGAAGACGGTCTTGAGCTCTATTTCACCATGGATGCCGGCCCGAACCTGAAACTTCTGTTCCTGCAAGAAAATCAGGCCGCCGTGAAAGCACGGTTCCCTAAAGTCCAGATCGTCAGCCCGTGGGGCTGAGAAATGTTCAATAAACAATCCTCAATGCTCAACTCACAAGTATTTTGACAATGAACATTGCACATTGAATATTGAGAATTAAAGGTTCCCCATGCCTGAACTTCCCGAAGTTGAAACGATCCGCCGCCAACTTTGCGCCGCCGGTGTGGAAGGGAGGGTCGTCGAAAAAGTCCACGTCGAATGGCCACGCACCGTCGAGCCGCTGCCGCCGTCCGCTTTCTGCAAACAGATTCAAGGTCGTCGGCTGGAAAAGATCGACCGCCACGGCAAGTGGCTGATTTTCCAGTTAGATAATTTAAACCCACCCCGGCTTACAGCCACCCCTCCGGTGGAGGGGAATCAGAAAGTTCCGCTTGAGCCCCCCTCCGGCGGAGGGAAGCAAAAAGGTTCTGAAAATTTCCAGAGAATAATCCCCTCCGGCGGAGGGGTGCCGGAACGGCAGGGTGGGTCTCTCGACCTGCTGGTGCATCTGCGCATGACCGGCGGGTTTTATCTGTCGCAAGGTGCGCTGAAAAAAGGTCTGCACGACCGCGCGATTCTTCAACTGAGCGGCGGACTGAATCTGCACTTCCGCGATCCGCGCAAGTTTGGTCGCTGGCGGCTCGCTCCCGTTTTTCAAAATATCGGAGGGTTTCGCTCCGTTGAAACCGTTTCCGGCGGCGACGGAGCACCGCCCTCCAGAATTAAAGGCCTCGGCCCCGACGCGCTGACGGTGACAAAGAAACAGTTTTTCCAAGCACTGGAAGGTCAGAATAAAGTGCTGAAGGCGCTGCTGCTCGATCAGTCATTCGTGGCGGGCGTCGGCAATATTTACGCCGATGAAGCGCTGTTTGAAGCGCGGCTTGATCCGCGCCGGAAATCCGGGTCGCTGAGCGATGCCGAAAAGCTGGCGCTTTATAAAGCAGTGACGAAAGTGATCAAAGCCGGTGTGCGGAATAAAGGCACGTCGCTCGGTGCCGGGCAGGGCAACTATGTCGATCTCAACGGCGAGGCGGGCGGCCATCGTGAAAAAGTCAAAGTCTACGGTCGCGCCGGACAGCCGTGCACCATCTGCGGCCAGCCGCTGCACAAAACCCAAATCGCCCAGCGCACCACGGTCTTTTGTTCTCACTGCCAGAAATAGCTTTCAAAGAAAAGTGGAACGCGCCCGCCGGGCGCGTTAATGTTTCTCTGAAAACGCACCCAACGGACGCGGCCATAGGAAATCGTTCAACCTGTGGATGCGGACGGTGGCCGCGTCATACGGTTTCGGTATTAGTTGGATCCCAATAGCAAACCCTTGGTGGATGTGCTGGAAAACAAACTTTCACAAAATAACTGTAATGAAATTAAAAATGTGCTGGAAAACAAACTTTCACAAAATAACTGTAATGAAATTAAAAAGCCGCTCCGAAATTCGGAACGGCTTTCGTGCATCTTGGGCGTAACGCTTACGCGTCGCCGAGCTGCCAGCGGGTGTAGCGCTTGATGGTGACGGTGTCACCGATCTCTTTGCTTTTCGCTTCGAGCAGCTGGGTGATGCTGATTTTGTCGTCTTTAACGAACATCTGTTCGATCAGGCAGATCTGAGAGTAGAACTTGTTGAGTTTACCTTTCAGAATGCCTTCGACGATGTTGGCCGGTTTGCCTTCGACCTGTTTAAGGAAGAGGGCTTTTTCGTCTTCAACGAGCTGGGCCGGAACACCGGAGCGATCCAGTGATGCCGGACGGGCTGCTGCAACCTGCAGACAGATATCGAGCGCCAGTTCTTTGAAAACGGCGTTGTTAACGGTGTCGGCTTTGCCGAACGCGAGTTCAGCCAGTACGCCGCAAGTTCCGCCCATGTGAATATAGCTGGTGATGGCGCCGGTGCCGGAGACGGTGTATTTTTCGCTCTTGCGCAGAACGATGTTTTCACCAATTTCAGCCACCTTGGCGACGATGTCGGCTTTGAACGCTTCGGCAGGATTGCCGGTGCAATTCATCGCTTTGTCAGTCATTTCGACGACAAACTTCTGGAAGATTTCGTTACGGGTAACGAAGTCGGTTTCGCAGTTGATTTCGATCATGACGCCGGTTTTGCCGTCCGCGGAGACCTTGGCGGAGATTTTGCCGTTCTTGGCGACGCGGTCGGCTTTCTTGGCGGCCACGGCCATGCCGCGCTCGCGCAGCAGTTTGAAGGCTTTGTCTTTATCGCCGTTGGCTTCCTGAAGAGCGCGTTTGCATTCCATCATGCTGACGTTGGTGGCGTCGCGCAGTTCCTTAACCATGCTTGCTGAAATTTCCATAGGTTAATCCTTTCGATTAAATTACTCAGCCTTGGGTTCTTCAACCGGAGCCGCTTCGACGACGGGAGCCGGAGTTTCTTCCGCTTTCACTTCGACGACGGCTTTAGCTTCGGTAGCTTTTGTTTCGGCGCCAGCTTTTGCCTTGAATTCGGCTTTATCAGCTTCTTTCTTTTTTTCTTTTTCAGCGGCGACTTTTTCTTTTTTCAGTTTATCGAGCACTTTGGCGCGTTTCTTTTTCTCTTCGTCTTCTTTGGCTTTGCGCTCTTCACGGGCGGCATCAGCGACGGCGCGATCAGCGTCGTCTTTTTCTTTGCGGCGCTTGTCGTCAGCGGCTTTGGCTTTAACAAAGGCATCGTTTGCGTCGGCGATCGTGCCGCCGAGAATCTGGGCGATCAGGGTGAGCGAACGGATCGAGTCGTCGTTGCCGGGAATCGGGTATTCAACCAGGTCCGGATCGGCGTTGGTGTCGACCAGTGCGACAACCGGAATGCCCAGACGCTGCGCTTCGGCAATCGCCAGTTTTTCGCGGCAGATATCAACGACAAGCAGGGCTCCCGGCAGAGAGTTCATATCTTTTACGCCGGAAAGGTTGCGTTCGAGCTTGGTGAGTTCGCGGCGCAGAACGGACTGTTCCTGCTTGGGATAGGCTTTAAGCTTCACTTCATCGGCAAAGAGAGCCTGCAGGTCTTCCATGCGTTTGACGCTCTTGCGGATGGTCTGGTTGTTGGTGAGCATCCCGCCAAGCCAGCGGTAGATGACGAAAGGCTGACCGGCTCTTTCAGCGGCTTCCTGAAACACGGTACGGGCCTGTTTCTTGGTGCCGACGAAAAGAATGCGGCGTCCGTTTCCGACAACACTGCTCAGAAATTCCTGCGCCAGCTTGATCTGTACGAGAGTTTTCTGGAGGTCGATGACATAGATCCCGCCTTTAGCGCCGTGAATGAAGCGCTTCATTTTGGGATTCCAGCGTTTGGTCTGATGACCGAAGTGTAAACCTGCGTCCAGCAGTTCCTGAATCGTCACTGTCTTTTCTGACATAACATGCCCCTTTCTATAGTTCTATTTTTGAACAATCCGCTTTGGCTTTCCGGGGGCAACCGGATCAGCACTCGCTTCGACCCCGCTTTATTGCGGAAGGTCATTAAGGGGGCAGGTTATACGCAGGGAAACCGGCTCTGGCAAGCGGTTTTTAGAACAATGAGCAATAAACGATGCTCAACCCGCGAAATATTAAGCGTGGATTGAAAATTGGGAATTGGATGTTGAACATCCCGCCGAATGGCGGGCGTTATCCGTGGTGGTGGCGGACATCCAGTCCCTTGACCACGAAAATCGCATTCTCCGCGATGTTCGTCGCGTGATCCCCGATCCGCTCCAGATTCCGGGCGACCAGCAACAGATCCATCGCTTGCTTAATCGTGCCGGCATCCTTCTGCATCAGCGCAATCAAATCCTTTTTGATGCTCCGGTTCATGTCGTCGAGCCGGTCGTCGCGTAGCAGTACGGTGCGCGCCTGTTCAACCGCGCGGTTCACATAGGCGTGCAGACTTTCTTTGACCATCAGACTGGCCAGCGCCGCCATTTCCGGCAAGCTGGTGGCCAGCGGCACCGGTAGCGGTTCTTCCAGCAACCGCTCTGCCTTGTCGCAGATGTTGATGGCCAGATCGGCCATCCGCTCCAGGTCCCCATTCGTTTTCACCGCGCCAAGAATAAAACGCAGATCGCCGGCCGTGGGCTGGTACAGAGCGATCATCCGCAGGCAGATTTCATCAATTTCGATCTGCAGATGGTTGACCAGCTCCTCGTGCTCACGAATAGGCGGGATGGCGGACTTATCGCGATCGCATAGCACCCGGATCGCGTCGGAGATCATGGCCTCGCTGAGCGCGCTCATTTTAATCAGAGTGCGCTTCAGACCCGTTAACTGTTCATCAAAATGCCGTTCCATAATATTGCTCCTAGCCGTACCGGCCGCTGATGTAATCCTGCGTGCGTTTGTCCGCTGGATTTGTGAAAATATTGCCGGTCGGACCGAACTCAATCATGTCGCCCAGCAGCATATAGCCGGAAAAATCGGAGATGCGCGCGGCCTGCTGCATATTGTGGGTCACAATAACGATGGTGTAGCGCTCCCGAAGTTCTATCATGAGATCCTCGATCTTGCCGGTGGAAATGGGGTCGAGTGCCGAGCAGGGTTCGTCCATGAGAATCACTTCGGGTTCAACGGCCAACAACCGCGCCACGCAGAGACGCTGTTGCTGATCCAGAGGCAGGGAGAGAGCGGGGCTGTCCAGACGATCTTTCAAATAATCCCACAGCCAGGCGGCGCGCAGACTGCGCTCGACAACTTCCTGAAGCCGCGCCCGGCGGGTGATACCCGCCACACGCAAACCAAAGGTCACGTTGTCCCAGACGGACAAGGGAAACGGATTGGGACGCTGAAACACCATGCCCACCCGCTTACGTAACAGGCAGACGTCCATGTTTGATCCGTAGACGGACTGATCGTCGAGCAACACCTCGCCGGTTACCCGTACACCTGGAATCAGGTCGTTCATGCGATTCAGGCAGCGCAGCAGCGTGGACTTGCCGCAACCCGACGGGCCGATCAATGCGGTGATCCGGTTGGCCTGCACGAGCAGATCGACTTTTTTCAATGCCTGGAATGTTCCGTAAAAGAGATCGAGATTACGGACGGTCATCCGCGACACCGGCGGGGTTTGAAGAATGGATGGGGCGTTCATTAACCAAACCTCCCGGTGACATAGTCGCTGGTGCGCTGGTCTTTAGGCACAGTAAAGATTTGAGAGGTCTCGCCCATTTCCACCAGTTCACCCATAAGGAAAAACGCCGTTTCGTCGGCCACACGTGAAGCCTGCTTGGTGTTGTTCGTGACAAGGATGATCGTGTAGCGCGCTTTGAGAACGGACAGCGCATCTTCAATCCGGGCGGTGGAGATGGGGTCCAGTCCTGAGCAGGGTTCGTCCAGCAGTACAACTTCGGGATCCATCGCCAGAGTCCGTGCCAGACAGAGGCGCTGCTGCTGGCCGCCGGATAGACGCAGCGCCAGCAGATTCAGACGGTCTTTCACTTCATCCCACAGAAAGGCAGAGGTCAACGTCCGTTCCACAATCTCATCGAGTGTCGCCCGATCACGCACACCCGAGAGTCTCGGTCCGTAGACCACGTTGTCGTAGATACTCATCGGCAGCGGCATGGGAAGGGCGAACACCATGCCCACCCGCTTGCGCAGCTGCACGGCGCTTTGTGATGGATGATAAATATCAGTGCCGTCCAGTAGAACCCGGCCCTCGGCGCGGCTTTCCGGATCCAGATCGTTCATCCGGTTCAAGGCGCGCAGGAACGAGGTCTTACCGGAGCTGGCCGGACCGATAATGCCGAGAATACGGTTCGCCGCCACGTTCAGCGTCAAGTTGCGCAACGCCTGATGACGTCCGAAAAAGACGTTCAGGTTCTGCACCGAAATTTTTACCTTACG
>JBAWXO010000025.1:0-11089 GCA_037144035.1 Kiritimatiellales bacterium | reverse complement strand
GCTATGCAAGTCTTGATTTTCATCACTTGAAAATAAGTCTTTTTCCATTTATTCCTCTTATAAAAAATGTGGGGAAGATAGAATATATCTAAAATATTCTATAGAAAAAATCCAAAAGGAAGTCAAGAAATGTAAGGTGATTTGTCGTAATTGTCATGCAATCAAACATATAGATACTAATAAATTTAATCGACTTAAAAATTGTATTTATGAATGGATTAATAGCTATAGAGAGCAAGATAGATTAGATGTTGAAAAAATACTTAAATTAAGAAAAACAGGAATGGGAGTTTATAAAATAGCTCAGGTTTTGGGTTATCAAGGCGGTTCGGTGGCTTATATGCTTAGAAAACGAGAAGGTAATCCCATTAAAGTAAGGCAAGAATGGCTTCACAAAAATGCACAGGATATGCAGATTCTGAAGTATGGCTTCAAAGTGCAGAAGCAGGAAATCAGCGACTATATCCTGACCGATTCACTTCAGATCGTTGTAGACCGTGTCAAAGACGATATTGCCGGACGTTCTGATCCGCTGGGCGCGGTGGTCGTTGGCGTGGATCGTCCATGGGAAGTCTGTCTGCTTAAGCTGATGGTCGAACTGGTGCAGAATTCCGTGGCGGGCAATATTCAGGATATCCGCCAGCAGCAGCGCGACCATAAAGCGCAGCTGCACCAGCAGATTGAACAGACTTTTTTAGCCGCTTCACGTGACGCATCCAGGGTGCCGGAACTGGCCGCACTGCTGCACCGGACCGGCCTGTTCAAGCGCTTTGAAGACCGCTTTTTTGCCGTCGTGCGTGCATCGAAATAAAAACCGTTTCCGTGCATTGACACCGCGCGACGGGTTCTATACTTTCTCGGTTCACTTTTCGGGCGTTTAGCTCAGTTGGTTAGAGCGCTTCCTTGACATGGAAGAGGTCGGGAGTTCGAGTCTCCCATCGCCCACCAACTTTCGCAAAGCGAAAGTTGCCGCGCCGAAGCCTAGGTGAAGGCGGGCTTTGTTAATCATCCTCGACCATGGCAGACCTTGCTATCTTTCCAATCTGTGGTAAAACTTCCGCCATGAAAACGCTCAAAATCCTAGTTCTGAACGGCCCGAACCTCAACCTGCTCGGCACGCGCGAGCCGGAGATCTACGGCACCGAAACGCTCGCCTCCATCGCGCAGGATATGAATGCCTGTGCTGAAAAACTGGGCGGCGTGGAACTGGAGCTTCGCCAAAGCAATGCCGAGAGCGACCTCATCACTTGGATCGGCGCGGCCAAGGGAAAATTTGACGGCATCATCATCAATCCGGCCGCGTTCACCCATACCAGCTTGGGCGTGGCCGATGCCATCAAGGCGGTTGAGAATTCGGTTCCGGCGGTTGAAGTGCATTTGAGCAATACCCACGCCCGCGAAGAAATCCGTCATAAAAGCCTGACCGCGCCCGGCTGCATCGGCCAGATTATGGGATTCAAAGGCTACGGCTACGTCCTTGCCCTCCAAGCGCTGGTTGAACACCTGCGCGGGTAATCTCGCA
Organism: Kiritimatiellales bacterium; assembly: GCA_037144035.1. Lineage (GTDB taxonomy): Bacteria > Verrucomicrobiota > Kiritimatiellia > Kiritimatiellales > Tichowtungiaceae > Tichowtungia. Next base: position 9,567 of record JBAWXO010000025.1, on the reverse strand, counting down.
TGATTGTCTGGGGGTATATTTGGAAGGCTGTCTTCGTTTTGTTCCTGTTTGCCGGGCTCGGCGTATTTCTTATCTCGAAAGGGATGAAGGAAGAATCGTCTTATACCAATAACCCCTCGATGCCGCGTGGATGCATTATTTCTTTGGGCTTCGCGTTCATCATTCCGCTGATAGCCTATTTGGTTCTTTTATGGCTGGGTCGGCCTTAAACCAGTTGCGCGAAAAAGCTGCTGAACACCAGTCCTTCGGGCAGGTTGCGGTCGAACTGACGCCCCATCTCTTCCACAGCGGCGACGCGCCGTAGCGCTTCAGCCCGCGTGCAGAGCATCGCCTGCCGTTTAAGTGGATCGATATCGTCCTGAAAGTTCAAAGCGGCCTCATCCTGCTCCAGCACCAGCAACAGCACATCGCGCTGCCAGCGAAGCATCGTACGCAGGATTTCGGTGCGCGACTCAATCAGCCGCGCTGTCGAGCGGGCGGCAAGCAGGTCTTTGGCTTCCTTGGCCGTTAGATCCTCCGGAAGGCGTTCCGTTTCTTCTGCCTCAAACTCTTCTCTCAACGCATTAAGAATCCCGGTGATGCGACCCGTGAACAGTCCGGCCTCCGGAATACTTGCCGGCGGCAGTTCGCCGAGGATGTCGAGCAGGGGATCTTTCCAATGTCTAGAAACTTCTTCGTCCTCGTCGGCCAGTGAGATGCGCTGACAGCGCGAGGAAATGGTTGGCAGCAGCGCCTGCGGTTCGTCGGTGATTAAAATCAGCAGGGTTCTGGCCGACGGCTCTTCCAGCGTTTTTAAAAAAGCATTCGATGCTTCCGCGCCCAGCCGGTCGGCACAGAGGATCACGCCGACTTTCCAGCCGCCTGCGAAAGAGGTTTGCGAAAGTTGGCGGATCAGGTCGCGGATTTCATCGATGGTAATCTGACGGCTCTTACTCTGCGGTTCGAGCCAGACGATATCAGGATGAGTATGCTTCTGAACTTGCGGATGATTGTTGAAAATCAGGTTGAGCAGTTTTTCGGCGAAGCGCAGTGCCGCGCCGGTCGGCGCACCCTGCAATAGATAGGCGTGCGCCAGTTGACCGCTCCGCCAGCTTGCTTCGATGCCCGTCCAGGCGGAGCTAAATTGACTGCCTGAAGACATCGTTAACGGTTTCCCAAATTGCGGTCGCGACGGCGGCGGGTTTTTTCGCGGCGTTAATGATGCGGAAGCGCTTCGGGTCTTCCTTCGCCAGTTTCAGATAGCCTGCGCGAATTCGTTCATGGAACGAGCGGTCTTCCTTCTCAAAGCGGTCGGCCGACTCGCCGAGCGCGAGATAGCGCTGGGTAATCCGCTCAAAGCCGGTGGCGACATCCAGATCGAGCAGCAGAGTCAGGTCGGGTACAATGCCGTTAGCGCTGAAGCGGTTGATCGCCTGAATTTCTTCTACCGGCAGGCCGCGTCCGTAGCCTTGATAGGCGGTCGTTGAATCTATGAACCGGTCGCAGATCACCCATTTACCTTTTTCGAGGTGCGGGCGGATCACCTTTTCAACCAGCTGGTTGCGGCTGGCTTCAAACAGAAGCAGTTCGGTCCGTTCGCAGGGAGCTTCGCCCGCCTCATTGTGCTGGAGAATATTGCGGATCGCTTCGCCGATCGCTGTGCCGCCCGGCTCGCGGGTGTAAACCGCTTCGATGCCGCAACCGGCCAGCCGCCGGATCAGCGTCTTGGCCTGTGTCGACTTGCCCGAGCCTTCCGGCCCTTCCAAGGTTATGAATTTTCCGCTCATAATGGAAAGAAGTTAGCCACGACAGCGCCAAAATGCAACGCTGTTGCTTCCAATGATTGGGAAAACGGAGTAGGGTTCTGGCCATGAAAAAGCTGACTAAAACCGTTTTCGGGCTGTTGACGCTGATCGCGGTGATTTATCTCGCCGGGGCGCTCTTTTACGGTGCCAAAACCATCCACGACCTGCTTAGCGAAAACAAAAAGCTGAAACAGGCCATCAGCACACTGACGCACGAAGACCAGATCGGCTACGCCAAAGTCGTCCGGCAGGAAACCCGCGCCGGAAAACTCTACACCACCGTCCGCTTTGTCGAAACCGACCGCGAAGATCGGCTCAAAACGGTTCTCGAAAAGGAATACGAAATCGAGGGCGACACTGTTCACTTCGACGCATTGGTCGTCACCTTTTCGGATCAGGCAGTTATGGACGGCAAGGAGCGCTCGCTTTATCTCTGGCGGCGTGTTTATGGCGAAAATCAGATGCCTGCCGCCGGATTTGCGATTGAAGAGCAGGGCGCCGCACCAGCCCGCTACGCCGATCTGCTCGGACGTCTGCGCCTTTCAGAGCGGAAAATATTTTGGACTGCGATCTGGGATTTGGCCAATGATCCGGAAGCGCTCCAGCGGCACGGCATCAAAGCCATCTACGGTAATGCGGTGTATAAAAAACTGCGCCCCGGCCTCATCTACGTCTTTAAAATCAGCGCCTCCGGCCAGGTCTATCCCGAAACCGTTCCGGATATTTAAACTTTTTTCAGCTTAGGGCCGGTGGGGGTGTCCTGAACAGTCCAGCCGGCGGCGGCGATGGCGTCGCGCAGGCGGTCAGCTTCGGCGAAGTTCTTCGCTTTTTTGGCGGCGACGCGCGCTTCAGCCATCTGAATCAGTTCGGTAGGAACTTCGGCCGCGGGCGGCTCCAGGAAACCAAGGACGCTATCCAGTTTTTTCCAAAGGTTGGAAACGGCCAGCGCGGTTTTTGAATCCATCGGGAAAGCTTTGTTACCTTCGTGGACGCCATCGAACAGCGCGCCGAGTCCTCCGGCGATGTTGAGATCGTCGTCGAGTTCTGCGGCAAAACGTTTTTCGAGTTCAACGGCCCAGTCGGGGAGAAGAGTGTCGGGTGTCGGGTGTCGGGTGTCGGAACCGGCGGCATCTTTGACCTTGGTGTAGAATTCGTCGAGGCGGGCGAGGGCGGCGCGCGCGGCGGTCAGCGATTCGAAGGTGAAGTTGAGCGACTGGCGGTAATGCGTGCCGATCAGTTCGTAGCGGATTTCGCGTCCGGTGAAGCCCTTTTCCAACACCTGCCGCAACGTGTAGAAGTTGCCGAGCGACTTGGACATTTTTTTGCCGTCGACGACGAGGTGGGCGCAGTGCATCCAGTATTTGGCGTACATTTTACCGTTCGCGCCTTCGCTCTGGGCGATTTCGTCTTCGTGGTGCGGGAAAATATTGTCCACACCGCCGGTGTGCAGGTCGAAGGTTTCGCCGAGATATTTCATACTCATGGCGGAACATTCAATATGCCAGCCGGGACGGCCTTTGCCCCACGGTGAATCCCAGACAACGTCGCCGTCGTCCGCGTCATAGCTTTTCCAAAGGGCGAAGTCGGCGGCGTTTTCCTTGTCGTATTCGTCCTGCGCGACGCGCGCGCCGGAACGCATGCCCTCGCGGTCGAGGTGCGCCAGTTTTCCGTACTCCGGAAACTTATCGATCGGGAAATAGACCGAGCCGTCGTCGGACTTATAGGCCAGCCCTTTGGCGAAAAGCTTTTCGATGATCGCGATCATTTCGGGAATGCAGTCGGTCGCGGCGGGATAAAACTCGGCGGGCTCGATGTTGAGCGTCTTGAGGTCGGCGAAAAAGGCTTCTTAGTATTTCTGCGTATAGTCGCGCAGAGGAAGTCCAGTTTCGCGCGAGCCGCGGATCGTCTTGTCGTCCACGTCGGTCAGGTTCTGCACCTGCGTGACCGCAAAGCCTTTGTACTTCAGCCAGCGGCGCAGCAGGTCTTCGAACATGTAGGCGCGGTAGTTGCCGATGTGGGCATAGTTGTAAACCGTCGGGCCGCAGGTGTACATGCGGACGTGGTTGTCTTTCAGCGGAACCAGCTCTTCCTGCGAGCGGGACATCGTATTGTAAATCTTAAAGCTCATAGGCGGGCGATGTTACTTTATTTCAGTTTGGTGGCAAGTCTGCGGGCGAAAAGAGGCAGTTCGGGATCTCGGGCGCCCATGCCGAGCACCGGCAGACCTTTTGTAAGCAGACGCTTCTCAAGCGTGTCGTAGTCCGGAACAAATTCCGCCGGAACGCCGGTGGCTTTCAGCTTTTCGACGAACTGTTCCGAAGTGACTTTGATGTTTACCGTTCCGCCCGCGAAATAGACCGGCAGGATGAAGAGCTTGTCTTGCGGACGAAGTTTCCGGTGATTGGAAAAAATTTCAACCAGACCGTCGGCCAACTGGAAAAGCGGGGTGTAGCCGTGCGGACGCCAGTAGGCCGAGAAGGCCGGAAATTCTGCGGAAACCGCTTCAAGCGCGGCGGCGATTTTGACCGGGCTGTGCGCGAAGTCGTCGATCACTTTCGGGCCGACCCGCTCCAGGCGCCGCTCAATGCCTTTGAAGCTACCGATGGCAGCCTTGCATTTTTCTATGTCCAGGTTGAGAGCCTTACAGAGCGTCAGCGCGTTGTTGACGTTCTCGATGTTGTGTTTGCCCAAAAGGGGAGTTGGACAGTTAAACGGTTCAGAGTTTTTAATCACAACACCCGACACCTGAGACTCAAATTGAGAAAACAGTTTGTGGAGTTCGGAGAGTTCAAAATGATCTTCGGCTATGTTGGTGATGATGGCGTGGTGCGGATGGAATTTGAGGAATGAGCGGTCGCTTTCATCGGCTTCGATAATCCACGGGCCGGTTCCGAAGCGGACGTTCCCTATAGTGTGGCAGAGGCTTCCAGCCTCTGCATTCAGCGGCAGGGATGCCGCTGCCACATTATTGCTCTTCCAATTCAAAACCGGTGCGCCGCAATAAACCGTCGGATCTTTTTCCAGACATTGGAAAATCCAGCCGAGCAGTCCGGTGACGGTGGACTTGCCGGCAGTTCCGGCAACGGCGATTACCTCTTTGCCTTCGCAGAGTTTCGCCAGCATGTCGGCGCGGTGGAGCAGGGGAACATTCAGAGCCTTGGCTTTCTGGATGTCCGGATTGTCGGACTCAATGGCGGTGCTGTAGACAACGAAATCGGTGTCGGCGGTAATGCCGGAGCCATCCTGTGGAAAAATCTCGATACCGAGATTTTTCAGAGATTGGAAAATTGGAAGATTGGAAGCCCGGTCGGAGCCGGAGACGGAATATCCGGCGTGCGCAGCCAGCTGGGCGACGCCGTTCATTCCCGTTCCGCCAATGCCGATGATATGGATTTTTTTACCGTTCATGCGGGAGAGATTGTTAACCATGAACGACTCGAATGACCAGCCTCCATTTAAATTACGGCTTGGCAGGCACGACAAGTCGGAGAATGGGAAGAGTGCGGATCATCACCCCTGCAAGCTAGTGCTGGGCATTAGCACCTGCTTTGTCAATCGCTTCATACAGGAGCGGATCAGGAACACCGTCGGAGTTCACCGTCATCGTAATTGGGATGCCATCCGGTAGCCCCGCACCCGGAACGGACACGACGTACCAGTAGCGGAATTCTACTAACGCGAACTGCCGCCAAGCGCTGATGATGCGAACGCTTTGCCCAGGTTGCAAGGGGATGCTGTACGAGACGAAGCGATTGTGCGCACTAGGTGGAGTCAACGAGACGCTCAGGATTTTGGTCTGGTCTGGAAAGTCGTTCCAGGCCAATGCAGTTACATGACCCGTCACGCGATACTCGCGTCCAACAAAGTCAGCGTAGGGCCGCTTGTGTGTGAGGTCAGTGTTAGGGAACCAAAACGGAAGGCGAATTCCGCCAACCCCAATCATTATCACTACCACGAGTAGTCCGAACGCAGTAAACGCAGTCCACTTCATTACGGAGACCACTATTCGGATGCGTGGGTGCGCATTACGATCGGGGCAGCCCGTTTGTGCGCCTTGCGAATTTTGGTCGCCAGTGTTCATGCAATCTCACAGTGTCATTAGCCTTACTTCAGTTTTTTAACGGGTTAATTTGCGAATGCCGTGAATGTAGTGTTGCAGTTCGATGATGAAAAGCAGGAAACCCGATTGATCTCCGATTTTTCTGATGGTCGTTTTCTGTCAAAACAGGCATACATTTCTCAATGAAATTTTATCTCCAGTGGTACTCACGGCTTCCATCCACCAATACCTTTCTTAAGGAGCGGCTGGCGGTGGAGGGCAATCTGCCGTCCGGCAAGGTGATTGCGGCGCGTGAGCAGACGCAGGGTCGGGGACGGCGCGAACGCGAATGGGTTTCCTCAACCGGCGAGAACCTGACGTTCTCGATTTTCCTGCGCGGAAGTTATGATCGGCGCAAACTGCCTGCCGCTCAGGCGGCGATGATGGTGGCAGCGCGTTGTTCTTTCGTCATGCGGGCAACCGCTTTTGCCAGCGCCTCGTTCTTTTCGATCAGCTCTTTGTGCGTCAGTGAACGGGCCACCTTGCCGAGTTCCAGCACCTCTTTCGGCAGGTCGAGGCGTTCCTCCGTCCCGCCGGTGAGCATGTGCGGCATGGCGGTTTCCAGCGCATTCCTGAATGCCTCGCGCCCGGGGCGGAAATAGTGCTTCAAGACCACTTCGACCGTGGAATGGCCGGTGACGCGGCGAACCAGTTCCATCGGTACGCCTGCCGACAGCGCCATGGTGATCCATGTGGTGCGCAGGGAGTGGAAGTCCTTTACGCTGGCCCGCTGGCTGGCGTCGTCCCGCGCAACTGATGTCCCTTCAACCCCAGCCGCTTTGAGCGCCTTCTGGAAGCGCCATGAAAGGCCATGGTGATTCTCTTTGTACATGGCCGCCGCTTCGGGAAAAACGTAGGTGCTTTTGCGCGGGTGTCGTTCCAGTTCGGCACGTAGCACCGGGAAGAGTGGGATTTCCGCCAGTTCTCCGGTCTTGGATGTTTTCACCGAAATGAACCCGTTCTCCAGATCGACCGATTCCCATTTGAGCATGCAGCAGTCACCGCGACGCATGGCGGTACACATGGCGGTCATGACAACGGGGCGGGTCAACTCATCACAATGGGTGAGAATCGCGTTGAGCTCTTCCTGCGTGAAGGGCTGGCGGTGCACGGTATTCAATGTCTGATAGGGAATTCCTGCGAAAGGGTTGGAGATCACACCAGCCTCCGGCCCGAGCCGGTCGAACAGGAAGCGCATTACGGCCAGCTTCACATTGTAGCTTTGGCCGGACATCTTTTTTTCGTTCAGGCTTTTCAGCCAGGCCAGAGCCATCTTCCGAGTCACTTGAGCCATCTCTTTCACTTGCGGGTATTTCTCTGAAACGAACGAGTGGAACTGCTCAATATTGGCCTTTTGAACTTTTACTTGCGCGGGCCTCCGTTTCCGTTTTATAGGCAGGAACTCCCATCTGTCTGCCATTTCATCTAGCGAAATCTGTGCAAGCGTTTCACCGGCCTTGATTTCGTAGAGTTCCTGCAAATGGTGCGCGGCGGTCTTCCGGCTATGTGCATCCGTCATCAGGTCTTTTAACTTGGCAGCGGCCAATGTGCGCGAACATTCAAATGCGGTATCGCCATATTTTTGCGGCTTCTTCGGCACCGTTCATTTGATCTCCACATCGAGGTTCACACAGGTTTCTTTTCCGTTTACTTCGAACCGGCCATACCACCACTTCGAGCGAAGTGATCCATCTTTTTTCTTTTGAATTTCCAGACCCATTTTCTGCCTCCGGTTAATGTTTCGATATGCAACGCCCCCATACAAAGAGGGCGAATCAAACGGCCAACCCGTAGTTTCCCCCGTAGTCGGGGTCGAAGGCTGGGCCGTACGAGGCAGAAAAAAAACAGCACCTTTTGCAAAGTGCTGTCAGTGTGTTATTTAATTGTGTTCGGAGTGGTGGAGGTAAGGAGGGTCGAACTCCTGACCTCTTGAATGCCATTCAAGCGCTCTACCAACTGAGCTATACCCCCACAAAAGGTCGAAAGAAGCGGCGGTTATACGTGATGTTTTTTGGAGTGTCAACCTTCATTCGGCCTGTTAACTTCCGTAAGTGAAAAAGTTTCTGAAATTCATCATCGGGGCGCTTCTTTTGCCACTGTGCTGGGCGTTTTCACGGGTTATTTTTTCTCTTCTGCAGTCGCTTCCGACTGGGGCATCAGGCTGGACGGCGTGGGCGATTCCTGCCGGATTCATGGTCTCGGTTCTCGGTTTTTTTCTGCTTCCACGCCCGTTCCGAACCTATGTGCTGGCCCACGAAATGACGCATGCCGTCTGGGGTATGCTGATGGGCGCAAAGGTCGGCAGGATGAAAGTCAGCAAGCAGGGCGGCCATGTGATGCTCTCGAAGAGCAACTTCATCATTTCGTTGGCACCATACTTTTTTCCGTTCTACACAGGGCTGGTGATTGCGCTTTGGTATGGCGCCGGATTTTTTACTGATCTGAGCGCGTATGAACCGTGGTGGCTGGCGGCGGTCGGTCTGACCTGGGGTTTTCATGTGACGTTCACGGTTTACATGCTGAGCCAGCGGCAGCCGGATGTGCAGGAAAACGGGCGGCTTTTTTCGTATGCCGTTATTTATCTGGCCAATCTTTTTTTCGTGGCGCTCTGGATGATTGTGATCGGTCCGCCGACGTTTCGCGAAGCATGGGAACATTTCCTGCCGGAGACGGCTGCGGCTTATGTCGGCGCATGGAACGCGGTGCTGTTTGTATCGACAAAAATCCGGGCGCTTTTTCCGAACACTGCGCAATAGCTCTTTTCCAAACTTTTTACTTTCCTCTCGTGATATTCCGCGCTCATCCTTCCCTCCATGCTTGATTTGCTCTATCCGCGTAATTGCATTCAGTGCGGCGCGCCTTCGCCGGAACCCATGAAGTACATCTGCTGGGACTGTCTCTCCGACACTCCCAAAGTCGAGCCGCCGTTTTGCGCCCTCTGCGGCGATCCGGTCGCGGGCGACATCCAGCACGACTACACCTGCTTCGCCTGCGCCCGCGAAACGCCAGCCTTCGACCGTGCCCGTTCCGCCGTCCGCTACGAGGGAGCCTTCGGTTCCGCACTGCGGGCCCTTAAATATGAAAATGCACTTTGGGTTGTGGATGACCTGGCCGAACTGATTTTTGCCTGTGTGCAGGCCGAATATCCCAGCCAGCCGTTTGACCTGGTCACGGCGGTGCCGCTCCATCCATCCCGCCGCCGCGCCCGCGGTTTCAACCAGTCTGCCTTGCTCGGCGGTGCACTCGACCGCCGTCTTCGTATCCCGTTCCAGGAGAGACTTCTTCGCCGGGTTCTTGCCACCGTCAGCCAAACGGGTTTGACAGCCCCCCAGCGGACGGCTAACGTGTGCGGCGCTTTTCGGATTGGGTGGTTTGCCCGTCCGGCAGGACGGAAAATTTTACTGGTTGACGATGTGATGACCACCGGTGCCACGGTCAATGCCTGCGCCAGGGTTCTTCGAAAAGGCGGGGCGGTGTCGGTGCATGTGGTGACAGTGGCGAGAGGATGAAGAAAATGGAGTAATGAAATGGTGGTGTGATACCCCGGTGCTCCAATAATCCAAGGATTTCCTATGGCTTTACGATTCGGTAAGAAAAAATATTCGACGGTTCAGGTGCGCAAACGGGACGTTCCGGACGGCCTGTGGGAAAAATGCTCCGGCTGCGGCGAAATCCTCTACGCCA
>JBAWXO010000024.1:0-11474 GCA_037144035.1 Kiritimatiellales bacterium | reverse complement strand
GTGATGGAGACGTAACGGACGACATCGCTATTCGGGCCGAGGACATCCTCGGCCGCCTCCAGCGCCGCTTTGATCTGCAACGGATCCTGGCAGGTTTCAATAATCAGTCCATCCACGCCGCCGTCGAGCAGTCCCCGGATCTGGACTTTGTAGGCATCACAGAGCGGATCGAATTCGATATGTCCCAGCGACGGCAGTTTGGTGCCGGGGCCGATCGAGCCGAAAACGTAGCGCGGCTGTTCCGGCGTCGAAAAATCATCGGCGCATTCGCGGGCGAGCTGCGCGGCGGCCTTGTTGATTTCATAGGCGCGGTCGGCAAGGCCGTATTCGCCGAGCGTCACCGGTGATGCGCCGAAGGTATTGGTTTCGACCGCGTCCGATCCGGCTTCCAGATAAGCGCGGTGCAGGCCGCGGATGACATCGGGCGCTGAGAGGTTCAGCCACTCGTTACAGCCTTCGACCGATCCCCACTGTTCCGCTGTGATTGTTTGCTCTTGAAGCCAAGTTCCGGCCGCGCCATCGAGAAGCAGGGCGCTGGTCTTCAGTTTTTTTCTCAGTGACATGCCGCGCAACCTAACAAACAGTATCCGCAGCGGCAATAATAATCCATAAATCCGGATAAACGGATTTAATGAATCTGACTCTTGGAAAAACCGACCTTAATTTTGCAATGGGCGGAAGCCGGATTGAAACCTTCATTGTAAGCAAAACGCCGATCCGGGCTGGATCGGCGTTTTTAAAAAGTGGCGGAGAGGGGGGGATTCGAACCCCCGGTACGCCTTTACGGCGTACGGCGGTTTAGCAAACCACTGCTTTAAACCACTCAGCCACCTCTCCGCAGGAACGTTTTATGTATGATATTAAGTTCGAAAGGGCAAGCGGCAAAAGCCATTTATCCCGCTTTGCGCTGCTGTTCCCACCATTCGAGTTCGGCGGTGTGGCGTCCAGCGGTTCGAGCGGCGAATTTGAAGTAGAGGAAGGCGTCGAGAAAACAGCGGTGACGCATGATCCGCTGGGCGTTTTTGGGCGTGGTTCTGAGGAAGCGCGGCTGTCCGCTCATAATTTCGGCGATGTGATGGGTGATGGCTTTCGGGATGCGAATGCGATCGAGCTGATGGATGTGGCGATGAGTTGCTTCGATGAGTGCGTCAGCGTGGGGAAGGCCTTCGTTTTGCATAATTTGCGACGCGACCCATTCGTGGTATTCGCCGAAGATCAGGGCGAAGAGCAGTGCCGGATCAACATTGAAGCCGGCGGCGCGCCAACGGTCGATCTGCGCGAAACTTTTTCTAAGCCAGTGCGTTTTTCCTTCGCCATCGGGCGCGTTGAGCCAGGCGCCGAGCTCAGGGAAGATATGCTCAAAGGCCTCGAGGTCACAGCAGAGGTTGAAAACACGCTCAGCTTTTCCGCAGCTAAGAAGCTTTTGGATTTCTTCATACAAGCGCGAGGATGAACAGTCTTCGAGCCGGGCGGCATGTCGGCGAATCGCTTCGCGGGCGGACGATTCGATGTTGAACCCTAGCGCGGCGGCGAAGCGGATGGCGCGCAGAATGCGTACTGGGTCTTCTGTAAAGCGCTGGTCGGGATCGCCGATGACCCGGAGGATACGATTTTCAAGGTCGCGGCGGCCGTGGACGTAGTCGATGATCGAAAAGTCGGCGATATTGTAGAAGAGGGCGTTGACGGTGAAGTCGCGCCGCAGTGCATCTTCTTCGGGCGTGCCGAAGAGGTTGTCGCGCAGGACGAGCCCGTCTTTGGCTAGGAAGGTGTTGTCTTCGGCGGGCGGAGCTTCGTCGGCGGGCGGAGCGGGCGCTCGGAAGGTGGAGACTTCGATGTTTTCGTTATGAAAGTAAACATGAGCGAGCCGGAAGCGGCGGCCGATGAGGCGGCAGTTGCGGAAAACTTTTCTTACTTCTTCGGGCGTGGCGTTGGTGGTGACGTCGAAATCTTTAGGATTGCGCCCGAGCAGTAGATCGCGCACGCCGCCGCCGGCCAGATAGGCGATGTATCCGGCATCTTTGAGCCCGTAGAGAACTTTAAGCGCGGCGTCGCTGATCTGCTTGCGACTGATGTTGTGCTCGGGTCGGGCTGTGATTTTAGGTTCCATAAAATTAGAGGCCGGGGAAAATGTAATCGTCACGGCGGGCGGGGGAAAGAAGTTTTTTCAAAACCCTGGGAAAAATCAAACGGGTTCTCCAACCTGTTCCTGAATCCAGCGGAGAATGACACTTACAATGTAAGCGACTTCTCTTTCGGTGAGCTCAATTCCGGTTTTTATGCCGTGAAATTTTTCCAGTTTAGCCCGGTCGCTGGTGCCGGTGGCGTGCTGGGCGATAAAGACGGGATGTCCTTTGAGAGGGGTCTGGCGTCCGTCGTTCTTTGGATCGGCCGGCGCGAGCCGTTTATTGACAAAATCCGTGGCGTGCAGCCGGAGGATATCGATTCCCCGTGACAGCACGTATTCTTTCTCAGGCTCACCCATGGCAGGCGACGTGAGCTGCTTGGATCGGGATAGCTTCTGTTTCAGCGTTTTCCACTGCTTTTCGTTGATATTTTGCAAAACCCAACTCACCCCCATTCCTTTTGACAACCAGCTACAGCGAGAGCCAGAGTATATGCCGTAAGCCTGTTTGCAGCAAGGGGCAAAGAAAATCAATTTTGAAACCGTTGACTTTGTAAAAAGTTCCTGTTTAATACGCGCTCTGTTTTTGTAAAAAATGCGCTCGTGGTGGAATTGGTAGACACGCAAGATTCAGGTTCTTGTGCCGCGAGGTGTGGAGGTTCGAGTCCTCTCGAGCGCACCAGTCCTACGGCGGGCAGGCCTCCGAATGAAAAAAGCGTTCCCGGAAGGGAACGCTTTTTTCATTCTGCATGCGAAGCCGATTTATTTAACGGCTTCGGTCTTGGCGGCCGCGTCGAGATCGGGCTTTTTGATCTCCACGTTGGATTTTGCCTTCAGTTCCCCAATATAGGCCAGCAGAGCTTCCTGCTTTTTCTTGCCGGTCAGGTATTCCTGAAGCTGGTCTTTTACTTCAGTCAGCGAACGGATGCCGGCTTGTTCATGCTTGGCGGTTTTGATGAGATGATACCCGAATTGGGTTTCAACCACATCGCCGACTTTGCCAGCTTCCTGAGAGAAAGCAGCCGTTTCGAATTCAGGAACCATCTGTCCGCGGGCGAAGGTTCCGAGAGATCCGCCCTGCTTGCTGCTGGGGCAGTCCGACTTTGCTGCGGCGATGGTCGCGAAATCACCGCCGGAAAGAATGTCTGCACGGATTTTCTCAATGTCTTTTTTCTTCTGAGCTTTGGTGGCGGCGGTATCTTCGGGGGTAAACTTCAGCAGGATGTGGCTGGCTGTTGCGGTTTCCGGCACCTTGAAGGAGTCAACATTTTCTTCGTAGAATTTGGCAATCTCGGCGGGAGATGCGGCTATGATATCGGCGGTTTTTTCTTCAACCAGTTTGCGAACCAGCATCTGTTTGCGCAGGTCGGTTTTCCATTCGGCAAAATCAATCTTGTTTTCAGCCAGAGCATCTTTAAGCGAGGTGCCTTTCGGCGCATCCGCCTCAATCGTCGTGATCTCTTTAGCCAGTTCTGCGTCGTTGACGGTCAGGCTGGATTTTCCAGCCGCCTTGGTGAGCAGAATATTAGCCACCAGCGTATCGGTGACGTTCTGGTAGATTTTTCCGTACATCTGGGAAAGCTGCTGCTGCGGAACCCGTCGGCTTAACTGCATCATGTTCATCTGTACGCCCTGCATGATTTCGCCATGGGTGATTTTTTCGCCGTCAACAGTCACGACGACATCCTCGGCGGCAAGCGCCAGCGGATTGGGTTTGAGCGGCTGGTCGAAAAGATCCGGAGTCTGCTGGGCCAAATCAACGGTTTCAGCAGTCGGAGCGGCTTTTACCGCTTCCTTTGGTGTTTCTTTTGAACAAGCGGTGAATACCGCTAACACAGCGATAGCGGCAAAGAGACTGGCGATTTTTGTTTTCTTGACGAGCGTGGTCATGTTCAGAATTCTCCCTCTGGTTGTTAATCCTTGTGCCGCGCAACCCTATCGGCGGGCAAGGGCGGCATATTTATATTTAACGGCTTTTGTGTCAATCCAAACGCCTTTAAATAACATTCGGGGCATATTGACCATGGATTCGTCGGAACGTTCATTTAAATGTCAGCAGTGCGGCACCTGCTGCCGCTGGTCAGGACATGTCCTGCTCACAGAGGCCGATATCGCCCGGTTGGCGGCGGCGGCGGTCCTTTCTGAAGAGACCTTTATTTTACGTTACACCGTACTGGCGGCTAACCGCAACCAGCTGAGTCTGGCCGACGGGCCGGATGGCAGTTGCGCGCTTCTTAAAGACGGCCGCTGCATCCTCTATGATGCGCGTCCCGCCCAGTGCAGTGACTTTCCGCACGGCTGGCGTGTGGCCGAGGGGTGCCCCGCGCTCGAGGCGTGGGATAAAACCGGAGCAGTTTAAGCGTTGAACAGGAGCCCTGTTTTCAAGATAATCACCGCCCTTAACCCGTTTAAAGAGGAGACCCGTCGAATGTCCGTAATCGAAGCCAATGAAATTCTGAACATCTTGCCGCACCGCTATCCCTTTATGCTCGTCGATCGCATTATCGAGATCGAAGAAGGCAAGCGGATCGTCGGCATCAAGAACCTGACCTTCAACGAACCGTTTTTTCAGGGGCACTTTCCCGGGCGTCCGGTCATGCCCGGCGTTCTGCAGATGGAGGCCATGGCGCAGGTCGCCGGCATTCTGCTCAACAAAATGTTCGGTGGAGAAGGGAAGATTTCTTTCTTTGCGGCCATCGATAACGCCCGCTTTCGCCGGCCCGTTGTGCCGGGCGACAAGCTCCGCATGGAAATCGAAATCGGAAATGCCAAGCCGCGCCTTTCTAAAGTGAGCGCCAAGGCGTTTGTTGATGGCAAGCTGGTCTCCGAAGCCGATCTGATGTTCAGCTCCGCAGGGTAATAATAAAAATGAGCAGTATTCATCCCACAGCAATTGTCGGCGCAGGTGCCGTGCTCGGCGCGGACGTTAAACTTGGCCCGTACAGCGTGGTCAGCCCCGGTGTAAAAATCGGTGACGGCACCGAACTGATGGCCCACGCCGTTGTCGACGGAAACACCACCATCGGGGCGGGGTGTATTATTCATCCCTTTGCCCGCGTCGGCGGCCCCACACAGGATCTCAAATTTAAGGGCGGCGCGCCCGGCGTGATTGTCGGCGATAAAACGGTTATCCGCGAATGTGTCACCATCAATGCGGGAACGAACGACGGCGAAATGACGGAAGTCGGTTCCGGCTGCCTGTTGATGGCCTACAGCCATGTAGCCCACGCCTGCAAAGTCGGCAACGGCGTTATTATCGCCAACGGCACTCAGCTTGCCGGCGATGTCATTATCGAAGATTTAGCCATCATCGAAGGGCTTTGCGGGGTTGTTCAATTCCGCCGCATCGGGACGATGGCGTTTCTTGGCGGCTATACCAAGGCCACTAAAGACGTCCCGCCGTACATGATCGCGGACGGTCTCGACATCGCGGTCCGCGGCTTCAACAAAATCGGCATGGAGCGCCGCGGTGTGCCCGAGGAATCGCGCAACGCTATCAAGGAAGCCTACCGCATCCTCTATCGTCAGAAGCTTTCCGTCGCCGAAGCGCTTGAACAGATGGAAAAGGAGCTGCCCTCCACGCCGGAAGTGCAGCACCTGATGAATTTTATCCGTACTTCTAAAGTTGGAATCGTGCGCTAAGCAGAGAACCGCCATGCAAAGCAGTCAGCTCGCCAGTTTGTTGCAACGAACCGAACTCTTCACGCCGGAACAGGTAGCGGGGCTCCTGCCTGCTGTGGCGGAGGCGGGCGTGGCGTTCACAGATACCGTTGTTGAAAAAACCGGTGTCAAAGAGGAAGTTTTTCTCGAAAAACTGGCGGGCGTTATGGGTCTGCCGTTCATGCGTCTCGCCAAGACCGAAATTGCGCAGGAATTGCTCGCCAAAGTGCCACCCAAAGCGGTGTTTCAGTACAACATCATGCCGGTCGCCGAAGAAAACGGCACTTTGCGCATCGCCACTGCCAATCCCCTGCAACCCGGACTGATTGACGCCATGCGTCTCGTCACCGGCGGCCGCATCAAGCTTGCGCTCAGTCCCTTGTCCGACATCGCGGCGGCATCCAAACGCCTCTACGGGGTCGGCGCTGAAACCCTCGACCGCATGATGCAGGATGACGACCGTATTACTCTCGACGAGGAAGGCCTTTTCAAACAGGACCTGAGCGAGCTTGACCAAGAAGCCTCCGTTGTCAAATTCGTCAACCAGATCATTTGGGAGGCGCACCAGAACCGCGCCACCGATATTCACATTGAGCCGATGGAAGTGGATCTGCGCATCCGTTACCGCATCGACGGTGTTTTGATTCAGACCCCTGTGCCGGCAACGCTCAAGCGCTTTCAGTCCTCCATCATCTCGCGTATCAAGGTTATGGCCAACATGGACATTGCCGAAAAGCGCCTGCCGCAGGACGGCCGCATCAGCCTGCGCATTCAGGGCGAGGAAATCGACGTGCGCGTTTCCACTATGCCGACGGTCTATGGCGAAAGCGTCAGCCTTCGTCTGCTCCTGCGCGGTAGTGGTATGATTGGCATGGAGCAGCTCGGCCTCAGTCCCGCGGACGAAAAAATCCTCAAACGGATGATCACCCGCCCGCACGGCATCCTGCTCTGCACCGGCCCCACCGGTTCCGGCAAATCCACCTCGCTCTACGCATGGCTTCACACCATCAACTCTATGGACATTCGGATCATGTCGGCCGAAGACCCGATTGAGTATGAAATGGCTGGCGTCAATCAGGTGCAGATGAAGCCGGAAATCGGCCTCACCTTCGCCCACGCCCTGCGCACGTTCCTGCGTCAGGATCCCGACGTCATCATGGTCGGTGAAATCCGTGACCGCGAAACCGCTGAAATCGCCATCCGCGCCGCGCTTACCGGTCACCTTGTTTTCAGTACGCTCCACACCAACGACTCCGCCGCCAGCATCAACCGCTTGCTCGATATGGGGATTGAGCCCTTCCTGGTGGCATCCGCTGTCGAAGGGATTGTCGCCCAGCGCCTCATCCGCCGGCTTTGCCCCTCCTGTCGCAAACCACTCGAACTGGATGCGGCCAAAATAGACCTGTTGCGCAAAGAGGGATTCCCGGTTGAAGAACTCGCCTCGCACACCGTCTATGAACCGGTCGGATGCGATGCCTGTCGCGGTTCCGGCTTCAAAGGACGCACCGGCATTTACGAAATTCTGACGGTGGATGACCATATCCGCCCGCTCATTATCGACCGCTCTGCCTCCAGCGGCATCAAACGCGAAGCCATGCGTCATGGACTGCATACGCTTCGTGACGACGGCTGGCGCAAGGTGCTCGATGGCGTTACCACAGTGGAAGAAATCCTTCGCGTTAGCGAAGAGGATGAAGAGGAAGACCGCTCGTAAACCAAGAGAACTTTGGCCGACGGCCGAGCGGAATCGGGCTCTATTTTACTGCAAAGGAACAGCCGAAGTGAGTCTCAAAAGCGGATCGCACTGCGGCCATTTCTCTGTTGATTTCCTGCATCCGCTCCGAAGTATCCGTCGGCATGCCTTTTGCGCTTTCCGACTCAAGATTCTTCAGCATAACGCCCAAGGCGGGCATTCCGCAGGAGACGCTCGATCCAGCGCATTTATGGGCAATGGCGGAGACGGCCGCTGCATCTTCCTCACGAACGGCTTCTTCGAGCCGGGTGATCTCAACCCCGGTCAGCTCAAAGTAGAGACGAACTAGGCTACTGGCGATCTCTCGGTCGCCGCCGGACGCATCCATCAGATTGCTGACATTTATAGTTTCTAAAGCAAGCATGAGAACAAAATATAAGAGGAGAGGAAGGGGTGCGCAACAGCAATTTTTTTAATGATTTTCTCTACCCAGATCCGGATCAGAACCTTGCGTCTGCCGGTTGCATTTTTCACAGAAAGCGTTAATGTGTTGCCCGAAAGGAAGTCGTGCCCGGTCAATAGCCCGTGGCGCGCGGTCAAGTTATGCAGAAAAAAGATTGGATTGCAGTCGGAGTCAAGGTGTTGGGGGTTTATATCGCGATACTGGCCCTAATTGGAGCGGGCTCGGCGGTGTTGAATACGCTGATAACCCTGATCTTTACCGACCGGCCCGCAAGCGTCGGTTTTTTCAAAATGCTCGGCGTGATTTTGGTCAAAATTCTGGTGTCCGGGCTGATTGTTCCGGTCGTACAGGGTGCCGTCGCCTGGCTACTATTGAAGCGCACCGACTGGTGCCTCAATAAAGCCGGACTGGGTTGTGAGCCGCCGCAGATGTAGTCCGGAAAGCGAGGGAAGGAGACGTCCTGCCCGCATTAATCAGTTCTAATGACAACCCCGTCCGCGACGGCGAGTTTGTTTTGTACTGGATATTGGTCGCGGCGGATCAACGATGAACATAGGCTGGTCTATAAAGCGGAAGGAGACTCCGTGCAGATTGCTCAGACTCGGCGTCATTACTGAGTCAGCGGAAGTCTTTTTAACGACGGACCGACCGCCGCCGGTATGCGATATCCATTCAAAGTGACGAAGAGCTATAAAGTAGCGGCCTTCGGGCTCTCAGAAGTTCGATTCCTAGTCCCGACGCCAGTCTTCGCTCCTTCGAAGCTACGGCTGGCAAGTCAGCTCGACAGCCCCCCCTCAGCCGTTTCAATTGGCCGTTACTGCGGTATGAAAAGTTTCTGGCCAACGGATAGGCGGCCCGGCTCCTGGATTTTGTTTGAGTCGATGATGGTTTTCGCACTGACGTTATAGGCCTTGGCGATGATGTAGAGTGTTTCGCCGGGCTGGACAGCGTGTTCGATGCCGCGACCGGTAGCAGTTGTTGCGACGGCGGGTTTAGAAGCCGAAGCCTGCTTCATCAGTTTATCCAGTTCGCCGCTCAACCGGGTGACCATTTCGCGTTTGTCGGCTTCACTTTTCTGCTCAATAGCGGCGCATCGGGTGCTGAGCTGACCTTTCAGGGTATCGAGATCGCGGTTCATCTGGCCCATTTGCATTTCGAGCGATTCAAGCCGTCCGGCCATGCGCCGCTGGCTTTCCTGCGCAATGAGCTGATCTTGGCTCATCGCGGCGCGGTCGACGCGAGTCTGCACCTCAAAAGGCATCGTTTCGCAGCCAGTCAGTCCGATAGCTATCAAAACAACAAAAATAAAATTCTTCATAATCTACCTCCTCCAATACTCCATCACTCCACCATTCCAATATCCCATTTCCCTATGGTTTCCAAAGATACAGAAACTGCGGCGAGCGCAGTTTCAGGCTGGGCAGCACGACGGGACTTTTTCCTTCGATCAACTGCTCAAAAAATGTCCGTTGCGGCTCATAGCGCACAACGCGCAAGGCGCCGGTATTGAGCAGTTGCGCGGTGCGAGCCAGTGCGTCGTTCCAGTAACCGACTTCATCAATCAGTCCTTTGTTCAGCGCGTCGCCGGCAGAAAAAATACGGCCGTCGAACAGTTCCGGTTTTGCGGCGCGATCCAGTTTGCGCGATTCGGCCACGATGCCGCTGAAGCGCGTCTGCATATCGTCAATCAGCACCTGCAACAGCGCCAGCTGATTGGTGTCAACCGCACGGAAGGGGTTGAGCATATCCTTGTTGGCGCCCGATTTGATGGTGACATCAGTGATGCCGATTTTTTCCGAGAGACCCTGCAGGTTTATCGACTGCATGATCACGCAGATGGAGCCAACGACAGCGGTTGGTTCGGCAATTATGAAGTCTCCGGCCATGGCGGCATAATAGGCGCCGGAAGCTCCGAGGTCGCGGATGAAGACGACCACGCGGCGGTCGGGGCGGCTTGCGCGGAATTTGCGGAGTGCATTATAGATTTCATCGCTGGGCGTCACGCCGCCGCCGGGCGAGTTAACTTCCAGAATGATGGCGCGCATTTCCGTGTCGCGCTCGGCGGCACGCACCTGCGTGAGGATGCTTTCAACCATATCTGAACGGGCGGTGAAAAACCCGTCTTCTTCGTTGCGCATAATGATGCCGTCGAGCGGAATGCGCGCCACCTTGACGTCGCCGCTGCCGAACGACCACGTTTCGTCCAGCTTCGGCGCCTCGTCGCGCGGGTAGTCTTCTTCGTACTGCCAGCAGCGGGAAATCCACGTTCCCGCCAGAGCCAGTGAAAGGAGGATAATAGCGGTCCAGAGTTTGCGGTTTTTTCGACGACGTTTCATGCGGGCATTCTAAGAGGAGCGCGGACAAAATCCAGTTTTTAGCAAAAGCAATTGACGGCGCAGGCCCCTTCGGCTACAAGCTCTCCCCACTATGGGTCAGCAACTTAAAGAACGAACCAAACAGCGCCGCCGCGTTCTCCGCAAAAAACGCCTCAAGGTGCGCGCTCGCGAAGCCGCCGCCAAGAAGAAGTAACCACTTCTCGCCCCCGGAGCCGAATAACCTCGCAGAAATCATTTTTGCGGGGCTTTTCTGTTTATATGGATTTTCCGGAACCTTTTTCATCTTTCATATTTCATAGTTCATACTTCGGGGACTCTCTGGTAGGCTCGCGCCCATGATTACTTTCCTGGAAGGCCTTCTCGAAGAAAAACAGCCCGGCCGCGCTGTAATCAACACCGGCGGCATCGGCTACGAAGTGCTCGTTCCGCTCAGCAGTTTCGACCGTCTGCCGCCCGAAGGGGCGAAAACCCGCATCCTGATCTACCACCACATCACCGAAGTCTCGCAGGTGCTGTTCGGCTTCGCCACGGAGGACGAGCGCCGGATGTTCACGCTCCTGCTCGGCGTCAGCGGTGTCGGCCCGAAAATCGCGGTCAGCGCGCTCTCCGGTCTTTCCGTGCGCGAACTGAAGACCGCACTGATCGAAAGCGACGTCAAACGGCTTTCCTCCATTTCCGGTATCGGTAAAAAAACGGCCGAGCGCATCATCGTCGAACTGCGCGATAAATTTTCCGCCGGTGAGGCGCTCGAAACGCTGGCCGGTTCCGACGATCTGCCCGGCGACAGCCGTCTGCGCGACGCCGCGCTCGCCCTCATTTCGCTCGGCTACAAACAGGACGACGCCCGCAAAATGGTAAAGATACTCAAGCTGGAAGCGACAACCTCAGTGGAGCAACTCATCCGAATGGCTCTCACAGGAAAATAAATGGACCATACAATCACTACATTGAACCGCCCTGATCAGGACTTTGACATCAAGTTGCGCCCGTCGCGGTTTGCGGACTTCACCGGTCAGGACAAAATTAAGGAGCGGCTCGAGCTGTTTGTGCAGGCGGCTAAAGCGCGCGGCGATGTGCTTGATCACGCCCTTCTTTCCGGCCCGCCGGGCCTCGGTAAAACCACGCTGGCCTACATCATCGCCGAAGCGATGGGCGCAAACATCAAATGCACTTCCGGGCCGGTCATCGACAAACCCGGCG
>JBAWXO010000023.1:0-11628 GCA_037144035.1 Kiritimatiellales bacterium | reverse complement strand
GGGGAAATTTTATAACGTTCCGCTTGCGGACATTATTCCGTCCAAAAACCGGATTGAAGCGCGCAACCTCGATAAAGCCAAACGCTCCTGCGAACTGTTCAGCATGGAGCTCTACCTTTCGCGTTAACCGGAACCTGATTTTTGGGATAGGTTGTTCACAGATGACATCCGGCCCCAAGGGATTGAACATACTATGAATTATAAAAACATATTGATGGCCACCGGTTGCATGATACTGGTGTCTCCGGCCAAACAGGATAATCCATGACAGCCGTCGGCTTGCTGCCTCTGATCAGCCTGCTGTTTTTTTGCCTCACGATATTTCGGTGGCGTTCGGCTGGCGGGAATCCGGGCAGTGGGCAATACGCATTTCTGAGCGGCTCGACGTTGTGGTGTGCTTTGTTGGTTATCGCAACTGAAACGTTCAGTTTCTTCGAGGCTCTGACTTTTCCCTGTCTGCTGGTCTTCTGGACGTCGGCCGGGATTGTTTCTGCGGTGCTCTACATCAGGGTGCGGCGAGAGTATCCAGTGCCGCCCGGAAAACTCTGGCCTCGATATTCCCTGGGCCAGAAGTTACTGCTGGCCGCTATTTTGGCAATCACTGCCACGATCGGCGCTATAGCTTTCATTGCGCCGCCGAACACTTGGGATTCGATGTATTACCACATGCCGAAAGTCCTCTATTGGATTCAGAACCAGACGGTGGAGTTCTATCCGACACATTTCTCAAGTCAGAACCAGCTGGCGCCCGGTGCGGAATATATTGTGATGCATCTCCAACTCCTGAGTGGTTCGGATCGTCTGGCAAACTTCGTGCAGTGGTATGCGCTGATTGGATGTATGGTTGCCTCGGCGTTCCTGTGCCGGCGGTTTGGCCTTAACCGGACCGCAGCGCTTTCTTCCGCGCTTTTTATCGCGACGATTCCGATGGGAATTCTCGAGGCTTCCAGCACTTACGTTGATTATGTCCTGACCTTTTGGATCATGGGCTTCGCGTGTTTCACGTTGCAACCTGAAGAGCCCGGTCGCGCGGATGCACTGTCCCGCTTGCTGCCCGGCCTGGTGTTGGGGTTGGCCATCCTCACGAAGGCGACCGCTTATGTCTACGCGGCCCCTTTTGTGATACTTTACGCGATTCTGCAGTTCAGAAAGCGGCGCTTTGCCGCCGCAACTCCGCTTGCCGTGTGTGCTGCGCTCACCCTGCTCATGAACGCCTCATTCTATGCCCGATGCTACGAAATGTGCGGGAATCCGCTGGGCATCACCGAGACAATCTTGGACAGTGAGAAGAATATAAACGGCAGTGCCGTCAACGAGACCTTCGCGCCCAAGGCCATCCTGTCCAATCTTATCCGAAACACGGCCACGCACTTTCATGTGACTCCGTCGTTGACGGTCAACCTCGCGGTCGAAAATGCAGTCGTCCGGCTCCACGAACTCTTCGGGATGGATGTCAACGACCGACGCACCACATGGTCCACCCAGATGTTCCGCGCACCCGGCGACGCCAACAAGAGGGTTCTCAAGAACCCCGGTGAGCGCCGTAACTATCGCAGTGATGAGGGTGTCTCGAACCCTCTCCATTTTTTGATGATTGTTCTCTCCACGATCATAATTCTCGGTAGAAAAAGTCTGCGGAAGCGGGAGGAGCTTCTGCTCTACGCCCTCTGTTGCGTGGTGGGCTTTTTCCTGTTTTGCGGCTACCTGAAGTGGCAACCATTCCACAGCCGGCTTCACATGTCCTTCTTCGTCCTGTCGGCGCCTTTCGTTGCCGTCGCCCTGTTCAACGTGAAAGATAGCCACTTTGGGATTCTTGGGAGGGCATTGAGTATGATCCTCCTGACGGGAATGGCGGTCCCTACACTCCTTTTTTCGTGCGAGAGGCCGCTGTTTGGCGAGCACTCGATGCTGCCGAAACAGCGGAACGAGCGCTATTTTTGGTTCCCTCACCGCAAAGAGCCTTACACGAATGCGCAGCAGTTTTTAAAAGACCGGAAACTGAGTGCAGTCGGTCTTGTCGGTGCGGATGCGGATTGGGTGTACCCGATGATGGCTCTGCTGAGAGAGGATCATCCGGATGTGCGCTTCCTGGACGTGAACGTCACGGACCACTCAAAGATGAAATATGACCTGAAACGATTCCGCGACTTTCGTCCAGATGCGATCATCTCACTTCGACGGTCAAACAAGAAGAAGATTGAATCCGAGATCGTCTACAAGGGACGCGTATTCCAACTCTGTTCAAAGGAGGGACACATCGGTGTTTTTCTTCCCGCCAACGAACAGGAAGAAAAAGGTGCGAACCCATGAGAACACAAAATAATGCTTCCAATATCCAGCGCATCCGGGTCATGCTGGACCGGCTGGGAAAGAGCGGGGCAAATCGCTGAAACTCTGCGTGCGGGTTCCGGAAACATTGGCGAAATGCGACAGGGCGGAACTGGATGTGGCGCGCTGGGATGAACTCGGTCTGGTGGATATGATCAACATTTCGCCCTACTACCTGGAAAGCCTGCATGTGGATATCGAAGGATTCAAGGCGAAGACCACCAAGGCCAAACTGTATGCGGAACTGGAAGCGTATTCCCAGGTCATGCTTGGTCCAAAGGGCGCAAGCTACGGCGACAGATGCCGGTTTACCAAGCCGGACAGCTATCGCGCGGCGGCGCTCAACTTTTTCACCCGGGGTGCGGACGGGCTTTCATTTTTCAATTATGACTATCCGATCCCGCAGAACAAGCGAGTGGAAGGGGCCCGGGGACTCAAAGGCATCACCGACGCCGATTATCTGAAAACCCTCTCCAAGACCTACGTGATGGTTCCGTTTCAGGAGCGGCTGATGGCCGAAGGCAACAAGTGTCCGAAAGATGAGTTCATCGCGGATGTGGTGATCCCCGATGACACGTCCAAGGTCAACTTTTCCAGGGCGATTTTGCGCGTGGAAACGTTGGAAAGTTTTACCAATTTGAATTTGGCCGTCACGCTGAACGGCAAGCCGCTGGAGCCCACCACGTATGAAGATACGGAGTTCTCTCCGCCAGTTCAAAAAACCAAACAAGGCTACCCGACGGCGGAAAAGCTGAAGTTTTTCGCCGTTCCGCTGGCGGACATTATTCCGGGCAAAAACCGGATTGAAGCGCGCAATCTCGATAAAGCCAAACGCTCGTGCGAACTGTTCAGCATGGAGCTGTACCTTGCACGTTAACCGGAACCTGATTTTGGCGCCCGGTTGTTCACCGATGACATCCGGCCCAAAGGGATGGAACATACGGTGAATTATAAAAACATATCGATGTCCGCTGGGTTAAGGTGAATCGCTCTACAGGCCGCGTTGCACGCGGGCCGCGCCTTACCGGAAATTCCAAGGTTTTGGAAAATCCGCGTCGGATCCTTCCAACAAGGGGCCGTGTCCGGTTTTAACGTTCGATTGTCCGAAAAAGCACATCCATTTTTTAGCCAGTTGCTGGTAATTTTGGTATTATTGAAGACCGGAATACAGTCGGGATGTTAAAATTCCCGTCACAAGCGCACTTGGCAAAAGGATATAAAACATGAGAGCGATTCTTATCATTGCGCTGTATTTGATCGGCGGAGCCGTCGGTCTTTGCGACACAATGTTTAATTTTCCAAACAACAGTCCGTTGAATGGCGCAGACCCATCGACTTTACCCGGCGTAACTTCAAACGGGATCACACTAACAGCTGTATCGGCCATCGCACCTGAAATGCCGATGATCAATGAAAAATATCCCGAGGGGGCACAATCAGCCACGCTGATTTGCTACAACGGGATTGGTGTTAACAATCCATTAGTAGCCAATGCGGATTTCCCATCCCTTGCCGGATTGGACGATGCTAACAGCGAATCCGGCGCATTGAATTTTCTGGAAACCATGACGTTCTGCTTTGATCGCAGCGTGGTATTTTTGCAGATCCGGGTTGCCGATCTGGAGCTGGGCGAACAGCTTACGGTCAGCGTCGAAAACGGTCCGTCGGTAGCTCTGACGAGCACCAATGTCTGGGGCACAGGCAATAGAGGCAATACAGTCTTCACGGGCAGCGGGCTTGGCGGGCTTACCAACTATGTGATTAAACGGAACGTTCAGGTTAAATTTGCCTTTGATACGGTTAACCCGTTGGACCGGATCAGCAATGGCAACGGAAGCAATCTGAGCGGATCGCCTTCCGTACTGCTGACCGATTTTTCTGTAGATATCCCCTCGGGATTCGGCCTGGGCGCGCCGTTCGCCGCACAGGGTTCTTCCACGCAGGCGGTTATCGGTTGTGAGCTGTGGGGGAGCACAGGAACGGTTTCGCTGGTCTGGTCGACGAATCAGACGACATGGGCATATACCAACCGGATCGGCCCGCTGGCACCTCAGCTTTTCACAAACTCTGTCATGACCAATCTTTCCGCCGGCACACTTTATTATTATGCATTCTTCGCCACCAATGCCGCCGGGACGAAGGTCTGGTCTTCCACTAATATTTTTTGCTGGACGACCAACCTTTATGTTTCGCCCGGCGGCAGTGATACCAACAGCGGGCTGAGGAGTAATGTGCCGCTGCGGACGATCAAGGAGGCGCTGAATCGGGTCGAGAAAATGGCTCGTCCTGCTCAGCCTCAGGCCGCGCTCCCCCCGGATGATTTGTATGAAGGCATTGGTGCGGCATATGGCGATCAGTTGGATGCGCATCTGACGAATCTGGCGGCGGCGGTAACGATTAAGCTTCTGCCGGGGACTTATCAGCCGGACGAACTGCTGGTGATTGACCGGAGCATCGGCGGCGGTATTCATTTTGAGGGCGAATGGGCTCCGGGAGCAGAAGAGGCGCTACGTGCCCGACTGGTGGATCATGGCGAAGATGCTTTGTGGATGGACCCCCCGGCGGATTATATGCCGGTGATCAGCGGGGGGCGCACGATTACCAATTGGACGGCAACGACAGTCAATGGCGTGGAGGCCTGGATGGCCGACCTGCCGGATGTTCAGACCGGGAGCAGGTATTTTCAGCAGTTGTTTGTGGACGGAAGAAGGGCGGAGCGTTCGCGCTGGCCGAAGCAGGGCTGGTTCCGGATGGAGGAGATCATTCAAGATAGCCCCACGGCAACCAACCATCTGACATTTAAAGCGTTCCCGGGGCACGTGCAGTCCTGGACGAATCTTGTGAATGTCGAAGCCGTCATATTGCACCGTTGGTTTGAAGACCGGCTTTGTATCACAAATTATAACACCAGCACCCGCTGGGTTCAGTTGGCCGGTCCGTCGCCCGATTTTGACTTAAATGCCAGCCATCCTGTCGCCCATGGAGCTGGCACGGCAGCCTATTATCTGGATCATGTTTTTGAAACGATGTCAAAGTCGGGCGAGTGGTATCTGAATCGCACCGCAGGGCGGTTGTATTACATTCCCAAGGCGGGCGAAACCATGGCGGCAACGCGGGTGGTTGCGCCGGTGCTGCGGCAGCTGTTTCAGGTCAAAGGGGCACTTTCCGTTAATCAATATTTATGGGACGTCCGGTTCTCTAAAATTGCCTTTATGCATACCCAGGCAGATACCTTGCGAAAGCATGATGGCACGGGCAACAACCCGCCCTCGATCGGGTCCGGCGCAGTGCAGTTCAGCGGGGCACGCGCGGCAGGTGTCGAGGCCTGTCTGTTTGGGCACATGGGAGAGGCTGGGGTTGAATTTACAGAACAGACGATGCGCGGGGATCTTAGCTGTAATATGTTTCGTGATATGGCTGGGACGGCCTTTCTGGCCTGGCAGAAGCCGGCAGCTACGATTACGGTTCAGGAACGCACCGGCTTTCTTCAGATTCACGATAACGACGTGAAGGGATACGGTCGCTTCTGGCACGGCAATGTCGGCATGCTGCACAACGGGGTCATGTATTCAGATGTCGAACACAATTATGTCCGTGACGGATACTACAGCGGAATCCGCGCCGGTGCAGGCGGCGCCAGCACCAATAACCTTGGATTTGCCAATATTCTGCGCAAAAATCGGATTCATACCTGCGGACAGGGCTGGTTGAGTGATCTCGGCGGAATTTATGTTCCCGGGGTTTGTCCGTACAGCATTGTCGAAGGCAATGCGGTGTATGACATTCAGGCTAGGGACTATACATCTCCGGCGCTGTATCTGGATGGCGCGGCACAGTACTGGACGGTTCGTAACAATTGGTTCTATGACTGCAATGTAAAGAACCTGAACATGAAAGGATGGAGCCTTGTAATCACTAACAACGTGATTGCTCATGCCGGACTCTGGAACGTGAAGCGCTTGAATGCGGATGACCCGAATGACCCCGGCTATGCACCGTTGGGCGGGCTGGCCGGACGCCAGCCGCTGCAGTTCAACCGGAATATTTATTTGCAGGAGGGCGGGGAGGCCTACGAACACTCGCAGTACACGGATACCCCGACGAACTGGGCGAATTCGGACATGAATTTGTTTTGGGATGCAACCGGCGCAATAACCGTCGGGCCGAATCAGTTGCTCAGTCAATGGCGGACTGCGGAAAAGAAGGATTTAAACTCCATTGAACAGGATCCGCTGTTCGTTGATCCGTCGCGCGGCGATTTTCGCGTGCCAACCAATTCGCCGGCGGTGACACAACTGGGATTTGTGCCTTTTGACAACCGCGATGCCGGACCGCGCAGTAACGAGTGGGCGGCGGCCGGTGCAGTCTGGTATAAAACGGCCGAAGCGCTGCCGGCATGGATGCCTTCGGATGTTGCTGGCTTGCAATGCTGGCTGGATGCCGCCGGCCTTTCTGCGGGACCGCTTGCCGAGTGGGACAGCAAAACTCCCTACTCATACAGCATGAAACAATTCGATACAGCCATACAGCCGTCCGTGGTGCCGTATGGCCTGCGCGGCCTGCCGGTGGTCCGTTTTTCCGGCGCACAATGGATGGGAAATCACGAGTATTTATGGGATGCGCGTCAGTATGCCGGACGGGTTGAAGATCGTCCGTTCACCATTTTTACGGTGCATCGCGCCACGGGTACGGTAATGATCAAAGGCAGCGCCGCTGCCGGGGAGTGGAAAATCACTACGAACGGTTTTTGCTGGGGCAGCACGAATGCAGGTGCATCCGGCACCGACTGGCAAGTGCGTGCCTGGCAGCGTACCAATCTCACCGTGCGCTATTATGAAGGAGGGGTCTTCAAAAAGCAGACCGCGATGAATACCAATTTTAACACCGATGAAGTGGTCTGGCTCGGCGGCAGCACGAATCCAGCGACCGGGAGGCTGACGGGTGATGTGGCGGAAGTGCTGGTTTACATGGGCACCATGTCCTCCAGCAACTTCGCCGCCGTTAATGCATATCTGATGGATAAATGGATGCCCCGGGCTGCGCCGTTTATTGCGAATGACAGCGGCGCGATCTCCGGTTTCGGAAAAGCAACACTGCGTGCGGAGCTGACGGTTTCCAACACGGCCAATGTAGTCTTTTACTGGGGGGTAACGGATGGCGGGACCAACACGGCGACCTGGGAGCACGCCGTGACCAATGCCTTCGCAACATCCGGAACGGTTTCCGCACCGTTGACTAACCTTTCCGACCGCCTCCAATATTATTACCGGTGTTTTGCTTCCAACGTCTACGGCATAGCCTGGGCCGGTTCAACAGCGGCGTTCAAAACGCTCACCCCCGCCGCAATCGAACCGGCGCTGACTTTTACGAACAACCTTCAACTGTGGCTGGATGCCAACGATCTGGACGGCGATGGGACCCCCGAAGGGATTGATGAGCAGGGCTTCTGGGCGGGAACCGTTTCCGCATGGATTGATAAATCGGCCGGCCGGTACAGTTTTTTACAGACGAATGCGGCGAGCCAGCCCGTGTTGGTTGTATCTGTACTCAATGAAAGACCGGTGTTGCGCTTCAGCGCGGCAATCACGAACTGGGTTGCGAACTCTGCGGGCGGTTTGGGACGCTTCGGCACCAATAATTTTGCAATCTTTACGGTGCATAAATCATCAGGCGGAAACACGACGGTGATAAGTAAGGGGGATTTTGGCGGAAGCAATCGTTGGGATATTGGAACCAGCCAGAACCAATTGCGCTGGAATAGTACGAACTACTTAGGCCAAATCGGAACCAACCTTTACATCCGCTGTTATCAGCGTACCAATGGGATTATCACATACTATGAAAACGGACTTTCTCTCGCTTCCAGCACGGCAAACTATGACGTTACAAGCACGGATCCTTTGTATGTTGGTCGGCGGGGCTCGGATGGCCGCGCGATGGATGGCGATATCGCTGAACTTCTTATTTATACCGGAACGGTTTCGTCGGTGGATTGCGGAAAGATCACTGATTATCTCGGGCAGAAATGGCTTGGGTGGATACCGGCAACTTCGCGCGGAACGCCGTATGAATGGCTTGAACAGTCTGGCATCACGGCCAACCACGATGCGCAGGATGAAGAGGATCTGGATGGTGACGGCTTTAAAACCTGGCAGGAGTACTTGGCGGGAACCGACCCCACCAGCGCGGCCTCGCTTTTCCGCCTGACCGGAATTAATGTATCCGGCAGCGGGGCGGCCGTCTCGTGGTACGGAACCAGCAGCGGTTCCACGTCGAAGTGGAGCATGTATGTCAGCACCAATCTGGTGACCGGCGGCTGGACGTTATTGGCCAGCAACAGCATTGTGCGGAACCCGCAGAACGGAACCAACACCTGGACGGATACCTCGGCCACGAACAAACCAATCCGCTTTTACCGTCCGGGGGTTCTGCTCCAGTAAAATTCAGCCGTCGGGCCGTTCGATTACGCCGGCGGAGCCGGAGTTAGGGAATTAAAAACTCGTATATATTTCTATAGACAACAAAGGGAACTGGAGGCAGTAAAGGCCAATAAAAAACGGGCTTCTTTCCATTCCAATCCCCTTGGTTTTCCTTCGCTGCCTGTTGAAAATATTGTTCAGATTAATTTCGTATCAGGTTGATTGTGTATCACATGCCAGTGCATTCGCGTTTCTCTCGTGCCGGATTCAGGATAAACAAACAGTCCCGGCTGGCCGTTTAGGGAAAGCGGACGCGACTTAAAATGCACATAGCTTGTCCGTTTTTGCACATTCTTCAGACTTCTATACCGGAGATAAAGAAACGATACTCATTGCAACAAAATATGAATTCGACCGAACGTTTTTATGCAACAGTTGAGCGCCGTCCGGTGGACTGCCCGGCAAGCTGGCTGGGCATTCCCGATAAACATGCGCTGCCAGCCCTGTTCAGCCATTTCGGCGTGAAGGATATGGCACAGCTCAAGCGGAAGATCGGCGATGATCTCTGGCCGGTCGAAGTTCCTTACAATTACCCGCCGGCGAACCACATCGCCTGTGCATTTGATTTTACGATGGCGACGGATTATGACGAGAGAACCTTGACGCACGCCGGCTGGTTTGCGGATAAAACCGATCCGGCCTGCATCAAAGATTTTGCCTGGCCCGATCCGAAGAATCACATGAGCGTTGCGGCATGCCGGAAGGCGATTGATGAAGTCCCGGAAGGTTTTGTGAAACTGGGCGTTCTGTGGTCGGCCCATTTCCAGGATGCCTGCGCCGCGTTCGGGATGGAAAACGCCATGATGGTGATGCTGACCGAGCCGGAACTATTTCAGGCGGTGATTGATCGCATCACGGAGTTTTACATCGAAGCCAATGAGATTTTCTATCAGGCCGCCGAGGGACGTGTGGAAGCCGTGCTGATCGGCAACGATTTTGGCAGTCAGACCGGCCTGATGGTCAGCCCTGATTTACTGCGTGAATTTGTTTTTTCGGGAACCAGCCGGCTGATTGATCAGGCGCATTCCCATGGAATGAAAGTGATGCATCATTCGTGCGGATCGATCCGAAAGGTGATTCCGGATCTGATCTCGATCGGGGCGGATATTATTCACCCGATTCAGGCTTTGGCGGCGGGTATGGAGCCGCAGGGACTGCACGACGAGTTTTGCGATACGATTGCATTTTGCGGCGGGGTGGATGCGCAGAATCTGCTGGTGAACGGTTCGGTGGAACAGGTGAGGGAAAAGGTTAAAGAACTGCGCCAGATTTTCCCGACCGGATTGATCATCTCCCCTAGTCATGAAGCGATTTTGCCGGACATTCCCCCGGCGAATATCGAGGCGCTGTTTGATGCCGTCAAGGCCGTGGATTTTTTAACCTGACCAGAAAGGATTCAAAGATGAAAAAGTACACCATGATAATCAGCAACCTTGTGTTAACCGGTGCCGTTTTTGCGGCAACCGTCCAGGAGGTTGCTGTGCCGTATAAACGGCCTGCCAATGCACCCGGTGCCAGCGACGTGCAGATTCGCACGCTGCGGTTCCGTCCGACTGACGCCAACGATCCGCAGGATACCTTCAAGGCCATGGATCAATTTCATGTGACCCGTTTGGAATGGTCCTATCTTGAAGTCTATGAGGCGGGTGCGGAGGACCTCAAGAGCCTCCCCGCCGATCTGGAAAAAATCAAACGCACCAAAGCCTCCGGCCGCATTTTCGGTGGCGCAGCAAATGCCAGCAGCGGAACCTTTGTTCAATGGGACGATGTGAACGGAAAGCACATCAAAAAGTACACGGTCATCGATCGCAGCGGCCATTCCGTTGTGGGTGGCCATATGCGCTACTGGACACATCCGCAGTCGCCGGGCTGTGTGAATAATCCCGAATACCGGCAGGGGCATCTGGAGTACATGAAGCGATACATTGATGCTGGGGCGACGACCATTCAGCGCGATGAGCCGTCCGGCCAATTCGCCTATGCACAGAACGGGTCAGGCTGTTTTTGCGAATATTGTATGAAAGGCTTCCGTGCCTATCTGAAGAAAAATATTTCCGCCGAAGAACTGAAAAGCCTGGGCGTTAAGGAGGTGGAGACGTTCGACTACAAAGAGTATCTCAATGCGATCAGTCCGCCGCCGGTGACCGATTTCTTCGATTGGAGCGACCCGAAAACCGTTACACGTATGGGGGGCAAACTGCACAAGCATTTTGAGCAGTTCCAGCTCGACTCCTGCACCGGATTCTTCAAGTGGCTCCGCAAAGAGGTGCAAGCCTATAACGGCGGCGTGCAGATCGGCTATTCTTGCAACAACACTTCGTTCCAGAAGTGGGACGAGCCCTACATCATGGAGTTTGACTACTGCATTTCCGAAATGATGATGCAGACCGGTAACCCCGCACACATCTACAATCGGGCGCAGGCCGCGCGCAAACTCGGCAAGCTTCAGGTGTTTGGCACTCCAAAGTCGATGGGCGCTGAAATTAATGAAACGGAGTTGGTGCGTCTCAAACAGCAAGTGCTCGCCACCGCCTATGCCTCCGGCGCCAACGGCAGTGTGCCGTGGGATGTCTTCATGCAGTCGAAAGATGGCAACGCCCGCTATTTCTGCCAGCCGGAAGATTTCGCCCCGCTCTTCGGGTTTGTGCGTGCCAACGATAAATACCTCAGCGACTACTGCACGGCCGGCGGCAAAGGTCCCGGTTTCGAGGACAACCCGTATGCCGCTGGATTCCCGGTAGAGGTTGCCCACACCAACCTCTGCATCGTACTGCGGGCTGTCCCCGGGAAGAAAGACGCCCCGATTGTTGTTCATTTGGTC
>JBAWXO010000022.1:0-11719 GCA_037144035.1 Kiritimatiellales bacterium | reverse complement strand
GTGCCGTGGCCGACGGAGTCGGTGGTGAGCTGTGTGCCGGGATGGGTGGCATCAAAAGCGCTAATGACGGCGCGGTTCAGGTTGTCGTCGGGCGCAAGGCCGGTGTCGAGAACAGCGACAGCAATCGGACTGTCACCGGACGGCGCAATCCACTGCGCAGGAACGCTCGATTTTCCGCCTTCGGCAGGCAAGAGTTTGGGCGTGTCGTAGACATAGTTGGGTTCGGCGAGGGCGATGCTTGGTTCGTTGCCGAGCTGGGCGACGAGGTCGAGGACGTTGGTGCCTTCGGGCAGGAGAATGCGGTAGATGCCCAGTTTCTGGTTAGCCTCGATGACTGTGCCACCGGTGCGGGCAAGAAAGGCGCGTAGATTTTCGATGGAGGAACCCGCGCCGAAACCGACGAGAATTTCGCGGGCCATAAAACGGGATTTCCCGTCGAAGGAGGTTTCGATGCGGCGTGCGTTACGTAACGGTTGCACGGATTCGGCGTGGCCTTTGCGAAATACGCGGATCCCAGTGAGAAGAGTGAGGTCGCCGAGCGGGCTTGCTTCGCGCCGCCAGTCGAGCAGGTAGTCGTAGGGCGAAAGCAGTTCGTCAAGAACGCCCTCCACGTCCGCGGCGCGGCAGGAGCCGGTAATGTTTTTCTGGGCGGCAGGATCAATCTGCACGTCAATGCCAGCGGCGGCAAAACGTTCAAGAAGTTGCGGAAGCGGTTCCTCTTTGGCTGTGAGCCAGAGGCGATTCTGGTCGAGACGGAATTCCAGCACAGCGGACTGCGAAGAAAGCGCGCAGAAACAAAAGGCCAAAACAGCGACAGTTAAGATGTTACGCATGGGAAGCACGGTAACAGGAAGTGGTGCCGATGGCAACCGGCGGCAACTGCGGCCCGGTTGACGGAATAACTGAAAGGGCGTACTATTTAAGGGTTATGAAGCTCCCGATTTTCAGAACCTTAGCGATGCTGTCCATCCTGTCCGGACCCGGCATTCCGGTTGCGGCGGAAGATCTGGACGCTTCGCTCGCGGCACAGAAAACCAAGGCTCACCGCCGCGTTTATTCGGAAAAGGCGCAACTTGAGAATCATAAGCTGGAGGTGCCGCGCACCCCGACCGAAGAGGAAGAGGAACTGGATAGAAAACTCCGTGAGCTGGACGCTAAAATGGACAGCCAGTCCACTCCGTCAACCCTGCTGATGGCGCCCCGTCCGGCTGCCGCCGCGCCAACCCCGGTGGAAAATAAAACCTGGCTAACCTCGGCGTTGCTGACTGACGATGCGCCCCTGGCGCAGACGAACCAAACAGAAGACTCCTGGCTGGTTCGGGAGCTGGATCGGCAGAAGGAACTGAAATCACAGGAAGCTACGAAAAAAGAAACCGACTTGGCTGAAAAACTTCTGCGCGAAAAAACTCAACCCCAGAGCAGTTCGCCCGAACTGGGTCGCCTGAAACAGTATCAACTTGCCCCGCTGACCATCTTCGGCAGCAAAGAGAAGGAGGCCGATACACCTGCTTACATGACCCCGAAGAGCGGGACGCCCAATCCCCTTGCCGTGATTCGCCTGACGCCAAAAAAGGATCCGCCAGCACCGCCGCCGCTGTTTTCTCCGGAAGCCGCGAGGCTTTCTTCGGCGCTGGATAAGGATCCGCTCCGGTCGACCCGAAGTCCATTGCTTAACCCGATCCCCGGCTCGCCGTTGCGCAAACCCGTTTCCGTTTTTTCATCCGGACGGAATGCGCCTGACCTCGTGCCGCTGACTCCGCTGCAAATGATCAAAAAGTCGTCACCCATTAACCGGGCGAATCCGTTTGCAGACGACCCTATGCCGGAAATGAAGACCGGCATCTGGCAATAGCTACTTTTTGTCGTCGGTCCCCATCAGCCGTTTATACGCCTGCTGAGCACGTAGGATTTTCGTGTGTTGCTCTTCGAACTCAGCGATTTTATTTTTGGGAGCACTTTGTACTTTGAGCAGATCCATTGCGCATTCCGAAGCGCGCAGGGCTTCGTCGTACTGGCCGACCACATAATAAGCTTCTGCCAACGTATTCCACAAAGGGGGCTGAGTCGGTCCGCTTAGAATAGCTTCGCGAGCATGGCGAACCGCGAGTTTTCCGTTTTTCATTTCACCGCCGGTGGCATAAATCCAAGCCAGATTATTGTGAGTCATCGCATTCCCAGGAAATTCTACGGCCAAAGCATTCAGGAGATCCGCGGACTCTCTATAGCGCTTCATCATGATATAGAGCGTGCTCAGGCGAAAGCGGACGTCGGGATTGCCGGGGTCGTTTGCCAGCGCCCGCAGATAGGCCTGTTCGGCTTCCGGATATTCCCCTTCGTCGGCGTACTGCACGCCAGCATCCATCAAAAAAGATGTCTGGCCGAATTTTGCCCCATTCGTCGCGCCGAAAGTCTCAACCCGTGCCGTCGTGTTGCTTTGAAGTTCGTACATACTGATCGGCAACGGCGCCGACCCTCCTTGCGGAGCGTTTTGCGCCCTCGCAAAAGTGGCCGAAAGGAAAACGGTTAGAATCAAGGGAAGATATCGCATAAACAGCTCACATTTTCTTGACGGTCACCTGCACCGCCGCGGGTTCAATTTTTTCGACCTGCAAACCGGCAGGCACATCGGCGCGCACCGAAACCTGATAGTCGGCCGGCTCGGTCAGATCGGTACAGTCGATGTAGGTGTACACATCGCGTTCATTCAAATCGGCGACCCGTTGCGGACTACCCCGTAGCGTCACCGTTACTTTTTCCGGCCGGATTTTTATCGCCCGCGTATCGCCAGAGGTTAACAGCGGGCGCACAGCACTATTTTCAATCCGGCGGCTCGCGCCCCGCTCCACCAGACACACTTCGGCCGTAACGCGCTCCGGCGAAACCGTCCAGGGCTGAGCGGCCGAGGCGACGGCTACATGGGTTTTAAATGAATTATAGCGCCCATCGAGGCTGACCGGCACGGTGCGCACCTGTTCGAGTTCGCTCAGCAACCGTTCGGCTCCGCGCACCTTCACCGTGGCGGGCGTGGATACGGTCTGCTCCATCTGAATACCCTGCGGCAGTTCGCCTTCAAGCACGACCTTGACCGGCAGCACCCGCTCCACCTGACGATCCATCGTCACGGTGATTTCGGACGGATCGAACTGCACAGCATGAGCGCGCGCCGGTACTTTGACATAGCGCGGCGAAAATTTGATGGTCTGGCGCAACCGGTCGGTGCGGCCCGAAAGACCGATTTTTATCTCAACCTGATCGCTACTGATAAAGCGAATGTCGTCGCGCGACCCGCGGAACCGGATGCTGACCGAATCGGTCGACTGATCTAAAATCGCCCGGCCCTCGCCGGCCGTAACCGTGACGGGAATGTCCGCCACCATGAGTTCAAAGCTGGTGTTTTCGCGGACGGCCTGCCAAACCGCGAACGCCAGCAAGAGGCAGAACAGCTTCATCATCCGGTTGCGAGCTAGCGCCCGCCAAACAGGCATCAGACTGAACGGACGCGCGGGATTCTTTATGTTCCATTTAATCATTCGAGTTCTCCTCGAACACAAAATCCGGCGGCTTGCTGTCCGCGCCAAGGCCGTTGATTTCTCGGCCGAGGAACGAAGTCAGCATATAGTGCAACCGCGGCCCGTCAAATCCGCGCTTGAGGCGCCCGTTATGCGCAACCGAGATCACGCCCGTCTCTTCCGAAACAACAATCACCATCGTATCCGTCTCCTCGGTCAGGCCGATGGCCGCGCGGTGGCGCGTGCCGAGGTCGCGGGCCAGATTATCCGTTTGCGTCAGCGGAAAAACGCAGCCGGCGGCGGCAATACGATCCTCGCTGATAATCACACCGCCGTCGTGCAGCGGTGTGCCGGGATAGAAAATTGAAGTCAGCAGTTCGGTGCTCACTTCGCTGTTCATTGCGGTGCCGGTGTTTTGAATTGTCTTGGTTTCCACCTCGCGCTCAATGGCAATCAGTGCGCCGATTTTACGGGACGCCAGCAGCAGAACAGCTTCCGTCACCGGATCAGCCAACGCGCGGCGGGCCTTGCCCGCCACAAAATGGCTCTGCCGCCCGAGCCGAGCCAGCGCGCGTCGGATTTCCGGCTGGAAAATCACAATCAGCGCAAGGGCCAGATAGATCATCAGCTTTTGCAACAGCCAGTTGAGAATCAGCAGGTTGGTGAATTTGGTAATCAGCATCAGGAAGGCGAAAAGAATGGCCAGTCCCGTCAGAATGGTCGCGCCGCGCGTACCGCGGAAGAACTTCACCAGAAAGTAAAAAACGACGGCGAGAATCAAAATCTCAATCAGGCCGGTCACGCCGGGATATTCGATGCTGTGCAGCCAGTTCATTGGTTCGGAGTGTATCCACAAGCCTCGCGGCATCGCAAGATTCCTTTACATCGTGCAATCGCAAAATATGGGCGCCGCGCAAAACGGCAAACGCCGCGATTGCCAGCGACCCCGCTAGCCGGTCGTCCGTCCCGCCGCCGAGCATCCGTCCGATAAAACTTTTACGGCTCGCGCCGATCAACACCGGACGTCCCGCCGCCATTAGCGTTGGAATTCCCTTCAGCAGCGCCAGATTATGTTCATCCGTTTTGCCGAATCCGATGCCTGGATCGAGCACGATCTGTTCCGGCGCAACGCCCCGCGCAACGGCAAACCTCATTCGCTCCTCCAGAAAGCTCCAAACATTGGAAACCACATTGTCGTAGCGCGGATTGGTCTGCATCGTTTCCGGCGTTCCGAGCATATGCATCAGAACCAATCCCGCGCCGGTTTCGGCGGCGACCGCTGCCATGCCGGGATCGGCCAGCGCGGAGATGTCGTTGATGATGTCCGCGCCGGCGGCCAGCGCCGCGCGGGCGACTTCGGCTTTTCGTGTGTCGATTGAAATCAGCGCGCCGGTTTTTTCGCGCAGTTTTTTAATAACCGGGCCCGTCCGCGCAATTTCTTCCAAGGCTTGGACGGGTTTTGCTCCCGGGCGGGTCGATTCTCCGCCTATGTCAATGATGTCGGCCCCCTCTTCGACCATTTCGAGGCCGTGCGCCACCGCTTTTTCCAAAATTTGAAATTTTCCGCCGTCCGAAAACGAATCCGGAGTCACGTTGAGGATGCCCATAATCAACGTCCGCGGCCCGCAGACGACTTCCCGCCCGCGGCAGTTCCAGATGATTTTGGCGTTTCCAAGCATTGGAGAGACCCTACGCCGTTTTTTGGGGGTTTGGAAATTTTTCCGGTCGTTTTTGCAAGGATTGGAAGGGGTTATAGGGAAAAGTTCCAAGGGTTGGAAACTTCGGTCTTTTTCCAGCGGGCGGGTTCGGTAATATGGGCGACCTGACCCATGAAAACCTTACCGTTCTGCCATCTTCATTTTCACACGGAATACAGCCTGCTCGATAGTTCGTGCAAGGTGGCGGATGCCGTATCGACGGCGAAGGAGATGGGGCAGGAATATCTGGCGATTACCGACCACGGCGTGCTGTACGGCGTGATTGATTTCTATAAGCAGGCGCTGAAGGCGGGCATTAAGCCGATTATCGGTTGCGAGGTGTACATCGCCCGCAACGGAATCGATGAGAAGACGTCGCAGTCGGATAATCTGCATCTGGTGCTGCTGGCGGAAGATAACGCTGGCTACGACAATCTGATGCATCTAGTTTCCCTCAGCCATCTGGAGGGATTTTATTACAAGCCGCGCATCGATAAGAAAATTCTCCGGCAGTACAGCAAGGGACTGATCGGTCTGTCCGCCTGTCTGAAGGGCGAGATCGCGGAGGCCTGCGCCGAAGGAGCCATTGACAAGGCGGTGGCGCTGGCGAAGGAGTATGCGGAGATTCTCGGGCCGGATAATTTTTTCCTAGAGATGCAGGATCACGGTATTCCGGAGCAGAAGACGGCCAATAAACATATCGTTGAGGTGGCGAAGCGCACCGGTCTGCCGCTGGTGGCAACAAACGACGTGCATTATATCCGCCAGGAGCACCGCGACGCGCATGATGTGCTGATCTGTCTCCAGCACGGAAATCTGGTGAGCGATACGAACCGGATGAGCTATTCCGGCAGTGAATTTTACATGAAGAGCGGCGCGGAGATGGCGCGTCTTTTCCCGAACCACCCGGAGGCGCTGGCCAATACGGTTGAGGTCGCCCGCCGATGTAATGTGGAGTTTGTGGTAGAGAATCCGCCACTCCATTTCCCGACATTTACTATTCCGCCGGAATATAAAAGCCAGAAGGAATATCTGATGGCGATAGGCCGCGAAGGGCTGAAACGGCTCTATCCGGTCGACGATCTAGACCATCCGAAAACCGAGATTGAGAAACGGGTGGCGGAACGGTTTAA
Organism: Kiritimatiellales bacterium; assembly: GCA_037144035.1. GTDB lineage: Bacteria > Verrucomicrobiota > Kiritimatiellia > Kiritimatiellales > Tichowtungiaceae > Tichowtungia. Next base: position 5,380 of record JBAWXO010000022.1, on the reverse strand, counting down.
TTATGAAGTCGGCGTTATCGAGAAGACGGGATTCATCAACTATTTCCTCGTGGTGCAGGACTTCATCGCCTATGCAAAACGTCAGGGAATTCCGGTCGGGCCGGGGCGCGGTTCGGGCGCAGGTAGCATGCTGGCCTACGCACTGGGCATTACGGCGCTTGATCCGCTGCTCTACAACCTGATTTTTGAACGCTTCCTCAATCCCGACCGCGTGTCGCCGCCAGACTTTGATATCGATTTCTGTCAGGCGCGCCGCGCCGAAGTGATCGAGTACGTTAAAGACAAGTATGGCCGCGAAAATGTCGCGCAGATTATCACCTTCGGAACGCTTGGCGCCAAAACCGTGATCCGCGACATTGGCCGCGTGCTGGCTCTGCCGCTCAACGAGTGCGACAAGCTCGCCAAGATGGTGCCGGAAACGCCCGGAGCAACCCTCGCCAAAGCGTTGGAAGAAAATCCAGATTTCAAGCGCGCAACAAAGCAGGATCCGGTAGCGATAGAGATCATGAAATATGCGCTGATCCTTGAGGGCTTGCCGCGCCACACCGGCACGCACGCCGCTGGCGTGGTGATCGGTGAAAAGCCGCTAATCGATATTCTTCCCCTCTCGCGGGATAAAGACAAACAGGTCATCACGCAGTTTGAAATGAAGCCGATGGAATCTATCGGCCTGCTCAAGATGGACTTTCTCGGACTGAAGACGCTGACGGTGATTCAGGAGACGGTGGAGTCTATTCGCGCCAACCACGGAATTATATTGGATATTGAGAAGCTTCCGCTCGACGACAAGAAAACTTATGACCTGCTCAATCGCGGCGACACGATCGGCGTGTTTCAGGTGGAAAGCGCGGGCATGCGCGATACCCTGCGCAAGATCGGCCTCGACCGCATCGAGGATTTGATCGCCATGATCGCGCTCTACCGCCCGGGGCCGATTCAGTTTATCGACGACTTCATCGCGCGCAAGCATGGCAAGGTAAAGATTCAGTACGACCATCCGCTACTCGAACCCGTCCTGAAAGAAACCTACGGCATTATCGTCTATCAGGAGCAGATTCAGCAGGTCGCCAATAAGCTGGCGGGCTTCACGCTCGGCGAAGGCGATCAGTTGCGCCGCGCGATGGGGAAAAAAGACATGGCTGTCATGTCCGCCCAACGCGACAACTTCATCGCCGGCTGTAAAAAAACCAACCAGATCGACCGGAAGCTGGGTGAAAAACTCTGGGCTCTGGTTGAGAAATTCGCTCAATACGGTTTCAACAAATCGCACAGCGCGGCCTACGGCATTATTTCCTATCAAACAGCGTGGCTGAAGGCCAACTACCCCGAAGAGTTCATGGCTGCGCTGCTTTCGAGCGAAATGGGTACGCCCGACAAGCTGGCTTTTCTGCTGGCCGAGGCGCGCGAGATGGAACTGGATGTGCGTGCACCGAGCGTCAACGAAAGCACGGCGCGATTCCGTCCCACAAAGGGCGCGCTTCATTTCGGAATGACGGGCGTTAAGAACGTCGGTGCTGGCGCGGTCGAAGCCTTGGTCCAAGAGCGGGAAAAGAACGGCCCATACAAAGGGCTGATGGATTTCTGCGTCCGCATGGACTCGCGCGAAGTGAACCGCAAGACGCTGGAAAGCCTGATCAAATGCGGCGCGTTCGATTTCTGCCATAAGCCGCGCAGCCGACTGTTCGCCGGCATTGAAATGGCGATGGGCCGCGCGCAAAGCGCGCAGCGCGATAAACAGAGCGGACAAAGCTCGCTCTTCGATATGTTTAGCGGCGGCCCGGCGCAAAACAGCGACGACGATCTGCCTGCCATCGAACCGTGGCCGGACAGCGAAATGCTTTCGGCGGAAAAAGAGCTGATCGGTTTTTACATTTCCGGCCATCCGCTATCCAAGCATGAATGGACGCTACGTACCTTCGCGCTACAGCGCGTCGGCGAACTGGGCGATGTGCTGGAAGCCGCCGGAGGTGACGAACAGAAAGCGTTTATCCGTGTCGGCGGGCTGGTGGACAAATATAAAAAGGTTTTCACCAAGCCAAAAACTCCGGAAGACAGCCCGAAACCGTACGCACGATTCCGGCTTGAAGGTCTTGAATCCGCCGTCAACGCCGTGGTCTGGCCCGACGATTTTCTAAAGTTTGAGAAACTGCTCGAGGACGGCACGCCGCTGATGGCTGCAGGCCGCATCACGAAGGATTTTCGCGACGAACTGGAGATTCAGGTGTCGGAAATTTATCTGCTGTCAAAGGCCGCGTCTCTTTTTGCTGAAAAAGTAAGCCTGCATCTGCCGGAGGCCGCCTTGGGTGAAGAAAAACTTCGGGCGATCAAAAAGATCGCTTCGGAGCATACCGGCTCGACGCCGCTGAACATCTGCGTACTGCTCGATTCGGGTGAAAAGGTTTTCATCAAAGCCGACCGGACTTCGCAGGTGACGGCCTCGCAGGAACTGGTGCACAAACTTGAACATTTGCTGGGCGAAGAGGCCGTTTATGTCGGCGCACGCTCACAACCGTTCTTGCACGAACCGCCCCGCCGGCGCTTTAATGGACGCAGATCATGAAAAACCGGACCAAACATATTTTTGAATACGCGCTGCTGCGCATCCTGTTCGTCGTTGTGAATCTTCTGCCGCTACGTGCAGCTTTGAGTGTTGGCTGGCTGATCGGCCTGTTTTTCTTTTACGGGCTACGCTATCGCCGGATAGAAGCAGACGCGCGCTTGAAGCAGGTGTCCGGCGGCCGCTTCACCACAAAAGAGCGCCACCGCATCGCGTGGCTTTCCTTCCGCAATATCTGCTTCAATGCGGTTGAGGCCGCACGGTTCGGAAAACTGACACCGGAAAAATTGCAACGCATGCCGCTCTACACCGGCATCGTCGCCATGCAAGAGATTTATAAAAAGGACGGCGCGTTTATTTTTTCCACGGTGCACATGGGGAATTGGGATCTGGCGGGCGCCACCTGCAAGCTGGCAGGCCTTCCGGTGTTTTCGATTGCGCGGCGGCAGAAAAATCCGCTCACCGACGCCCTGCTCAACCGCATGCGCAGCGCGACCGGAATGGACGTTGTTCTGAACGACTCCACCGTATTGCGAAATGTCGTGCGCCGGCTGAAAGCCGGTGAAGTGCTCGCCATCCTGCCGGACGTACGCTCCGGCACCGAAGCGCTCTCGATTGATTTCCTCGGCGGCAAAGCCAACCTCGGCGCAGGCGTGGCGCTCTTCGCGCAAATGGCGAGTTGTCCGATTTATCCAGCAGTACTGCTGCGCCGAGGCTGGACGCACCACGAATACAAAGTGTTCGCTCCGATTTTCCCCGATCCGTCGCTCGACAAAAAAGAAGACTGGCAGCGCATGATGCAAAAACTCGTATCTATCTTCGACGCCGAAATCCACGGCCAACCCGAGCAATACTTCTGGTTCAACAAACGCTGGGTTCTCGACCCCATCAGGAAATGATAAAGTATGAGCGCTGCGTTATAAACGATCCGTCCGTTTTTCCGATTCATCGTTCATGGCTCATCCCTTCCCGGATCCATCCTCCGCCGCGAACTTCGTCGCCGTCATAGACAACCGCGGCTTGACCGGGAGTGAGCGCGAACTGCGACTCTTCGAAGCGTACCTTGAATTCGGTGTCGCTGATTTTTTCGAGCGTGGCTTCCGCGCCGCGATGGCCGTAGCGCGGCTGAACCGTAAAGATCCGCGGGGCATCATGGGTAGGGACGGCTGTCCCAGCCGTCCGCGGCGGTGTGGGACACACCGCCCTACCTTTTATAAACAAGGCCGGCGGGACGCCGGCGGTACATTGCGGGAACTTGCCCGATATCCAGTGCGCGTCCTGCACCAAACATTCGGACTGCATCACGCCTTCGCGCGGTGAAAGGGTGATTTCGTTTTTATCCGCGTCAATGCGGCTGACATAAACACGTTCTCCGGTGGCGACACCGGTTCCGCCGCGCTGTCCAACAGTAAAGCGGTGGATGCCATCGTGTTCGGCCAGCACGATTCCTTTGTCGTCGAGCACGCGGCCTTTCTTTTTCACTTCCGGAGCGCGCGCTTCGACAAACTCGGGATACATCCCCTCTTCGACAAAGCAGAGGTCCTGACTTTCGCCGCGCGGAACAACCGGCAGGTTGTGATCGGCCGACCATTTTTTTACTTCCTCTTTCGTCCAGCAGCCAAGCGGAAAGGCGACATGCGCGAGCTGTTTCTGCGAGAGGCGGTGCAGGAAGTAGGACTGGTCTTTAGTGCGGTCCACGGCGCGCAGCAAATGAAACGCGTCGTCGCGTTCTTCGAGGCGTGCGTAGTGGCCGGTCGCCAGCACGTCGCAGTCGAGCTGCACAGCGCGGTCGAGCAGAAAGCCGAATTTGATGAACTGGTTGCAGGTAATGCACGGCGACGGCGTGCGCCCGGCGGCATATTCACTGACAAATGGCGCAACCACTTTTTCTTCAAACCGTTCCTGCGCGTTGACGACATAGTGCCGGATACCGAGCGCAGCGCAGACTTTCTGGGCGCGAGCAACATCTTCAAGCGAACAGCAGCGCGAACCGTCCTTCCACATGTGGGCGGTCAGGCCGATCACCTCATAATCTTGCTCGACAAGCAGAGCCGCGGCAACGGAACTGTCCGTGCCGCCGCTCATTCCAACTGCTGCGCGCTTTTTCATGTCGCGCGTTGTAATGGATACAAAACGGAAAAGCCAGCGTTTCCGCTGGCTGTTCAGGAAATCTTAACTGGTGGCTGGAAACGTCCGCCCTCTCCGTCAAAGTGCGTGGTTCCAAGGATTGCCGGCCCTGAGGGAACTCGAAGGGGAATTTAATTTGCGTCACGGTCGCGGACAAGCGCGGCAACGGAACGGTCGTAAGTCGCCTCGCCGTTTTTCGAGAAAAAACAGCCGGGGATCTGTCCCTTGGAGCGGTGATAGGCCACACATTCACAGCACAAGCCGCGTTTATCGCACAAATAGGTACAGGTGCAGTGTTCGAGATTCTTCTGTTTGTTCGGACAAGCAGTCATGGTCTTATTTTCAGAGAATCTCTTCGAGCGCCTCGACCAGCGCCATGATTTGCTCGTTGGTGCCGACGGTGATACGCAGGCAGTCGCGGGTGCGCTCGCCGTCAAACCAGCGGATGAAAATGTTGCGCGCCCGGAGTTCTTCAAAAATTTTCTTCGCGCCCGGCTTCGGCGGTTTCGCCCAGACAAAATTGGTTTCCGATGGATAAACCTTAATGCCGAGATCTTTCAGCTCGTCGGTGAGCAGTCCGCGCGTGCCTTTCACGGCAGCGGTGACCGCCACCATCGTTTCTTCGTCGATCAGCGCGACGCGCGCCAGCTCCTGCGTCAGACGGCTGACGTTGTAGGAATCCTTGATCTTGTGCAG
>JBAWXO010000021.1:0-11795 GCA_037144035.1 Kiritimatiellales bacterium | reverse complement strand
CGATTCTCGAAGCCTATGTTGAAAAAGATATGGGCGTGGATGCGATGATCGCCGCCGGATTCGACGAAGCCGTCGTACGCAAAGCCGTCCGGCTGGTTGACCTCAGCGAATACAAGCGTAGGCAAGGTCCGCCCGGTATCAAAATCACGCCGAAAGCCTTCGGCCGCGACCGCCGCATGCCCATCACCAACCGTTACCGCGGGTAACATCACAATGGCTAAAACCTTATACTACATCATTATCTCAATACACACATTGGTGGTCCTGGCCGCAAGCATCAGTGGCCATATAGCAAATGGCTGCAATACTGGACGATTTGAATGTGAATTGGATTACTATGTCTGGTTACAATTTTCAGCCGTGCTTTTCATAACTGGAATTATTACCTGGGTCATTGCACATGCTACAGTAATCCTGATGCGTTATTATTTGAAATTCAGTGTAACTAAAATACTGATTCTTCAGGCGCTCATATTTTTGGGAACCATATTCTTATTCGTTGCGCCCAGACTTTTTTTAGAGAGAAACTGGGATCTGGTATAATTAATTTTTTTGTTGAGAAAATTGATCTTTTCAAAAGCAAGGGCTGGCGGGCGGTTCGGAAAACGGTTATACATCCCGCCTGTCTCTGGAACCCTCTAGGAGTTGATTATGGTTAAAATTCTTTGCATCGGCGCGGGTTATGTCGGCGGGCCGACGATGGCGATGATCGCCAAGAAAAATCCCAAGGTCAAAGTGACCGTGGTAGACATTAACCAGAAACGTATCGACGCCTGGAATTCCGATAATCTGCCGATCTACGAGCCGGGGCTCGACGAAGTGGTTAACGCGGCACGCGGCAAGAATCTCTTTTTCTCCACCAACGTGGATAAAGGCATCAAGGAGGCCGACATTATTTTCGTGAGCGTCAACACGCCGACCAAAACCTTCGGCCATGGCGCGGGCTGCGCCGCCGATCTGCAGTACTGGGAAAAATGTGCGCGCCGCATCCTCGAACTTTCTACCTCCGATAAGATCGTGGTCGAAAAAAGCACCCTGCCCGTCCGTACCGCCGCCGCCATGGAGCGCATCCTGCGCAGCGGAAAAACCGGCGTGCAGTTCGACATACTTTCCAATCCCGAGTTTCTGGCGGAGGGCACGGCCATCGCCGACCTGGAAAATCCCGACCGCATTCTGATCGGCGGGCATCCGACGCCCAGAGGCCGTAAAGCCGTCAAAGCGCTGGTAGATATTTATGCCGCATGGGTGCCGAAGGAAAAAATCCTGACCACCAATCTCTGGTCGAGCGAGCTTTCCAAGCTGACGGCCAACGCATTCCTTGCTCAGCGCGTCAGCTCGATCAACAGTATTTCAGCGTTGTGCGAAGCGACCGACGCCGATGTCGGCGAAGTGGCGCGCGCCATCGGCATGGACAGCCGGATCGGCTCAAAGTTCCTGAAAGCCAGCGTCGGCTTCGGCGGCTCGTGCTTCAAGAAAGATATCCTGAACCTCGTTTACCTCTGCGAATCCTACGGTCTGGCTGAAGTCGCCGAATACTGGCGGCAGGTTGTGAAAATGAACGAGTATCAGGAGCGCCGCTTCGTCGCCCGCATGCTGAAGGAAATGTTCAACACGATTGCTGGCAAGCGCATCGCGCTGTTCGGCTTCGCATTCAAAGCTGACACCGGCGATACGCGCGAAAGCCCCGCCATTCTGATTGCCCGCGAACTGCTGGAAGAAAACGCCGAAGTGGTTGTCACCGACCCGCAGGCGCTGGAACACGCCAAGGTTGATCTGGCCGATGTCATCGGCCGCATTAAGTTTGAGCCGGATCCGTACAAGGCGGCTAAAGGTGCACACGCCATCGCTCTGATGACCGAGTGGAAAGAATACAAGACGCTCAACTACCAGAAAATTTTCGCCGGCATGGTTCAGCCCGCATTTCTGTTCGACGGCCGCAACCACCTCGACCATAAAGCGCTGTATAAGATCGGCTTCAATGTCTATTCCATCGGCAAAGCCGCTCTGAAACATATCTAATGAATATCGGCTACGAACTGAAAGCAGGTGCCTGTGGGTAAGTATTCCGTCAAAGGCTCTCCGACGTTCGATGCGCGCATTGATGCGGATATGAAGCGCATTGCCGACGCGGTCTATGCATCAAAGTTTTCCAGACATTGGAAAGCGCTGGTGCTGCTCGGCGGCTACGGACGCGGCGAAGGCTCGCCGATGATCGGCCCGAACGGCGAAGAGCTGCCATTCAACGACTACGACCTGATCGTGGTGACCAATTCGCTCGATCCGCTGCTGAAGCGCGCGCTCAAGGAGATGGAAAAAAAACTTTCGGAAGAGCTCGGCCTGCCGGTTGACCTGTATCCCTATCTCGCCTCCGCGCTGCCGAAGTGCGAGTTCTCGCTTCTGAACTACGAAATGAAGTACGGCCACCGCGTGATCTGCGGCAATCAAAACATTCTCGATGCCATGCTGGCCTATCCGCACGATGCGATTCCGCGCTCGGAGGGCACGCGCCTGCTGATGAACCGCGGCAAGCTGCTACTCGACATCAAGCGCCGTCTCACTCAGCCGGAACCGCTGACGAACGCGGAACGCCAGCGGTTTTTAAAATTTTTGTTCAAAGCCGACCTTGCCTTCGGTGACTGCGCACTGCTGCTACGCGGGGCCTACGATCTTTCGTATGTCGTTAAACGGAGCCGCCTGCCGGAAATTGACCTTTCCGGACTGGATGATGCGCGCGCTTTTGTGGAAGCCTACAACCACGCGATTGATTTTAAGGAGCGGGCAGATTTAAAAAATTTGAAAAACAGCAACGTCTATTCGCGGTTTGCCGACACCTTGAAGCGCTACGAGCAGTTTTTTCTCTGGTATGAACGCCGGCGGCTAAATCGGAAGTTCCAGACCGTGGAAAAATATGCCCACGCTTTTCCAGACCTTGGCAAAGAAGGGACGCCATTGAAAAACGCGATGCATAACCTGCGAACCTTCGGGCCGGACGCGCTTCGCCACGGATTCGCCCATCCGCGCTTGCGGCTTTACGGGGCGTTGCCGCTACTGCTGACAAAAAATACGGACCGCGAAGAGATCGGCTGGTTGCTGCGCTCCCCTGGAATCGACGTTGAAGAACTATGCCAGACGTTCTACGCCCTCCAGCAGAAATTTTCATAAAAAATCCGTATCCATCCAATAAAAAAAGCTCCCCTCGCAGGGAGCCTTTCCTGTTTTGATGTCCCTGTACAATTACATCATGAACAGCATTTCGGCATAGGTCGGCATCGGCCAGACATCGTCTGGAACCATCTTTTCGATGGCATCGGCGGCCGCGCGAACTTTGACCATCGCATCAATCAGCTTTTCTGCACCATGAGCTTTTTCCAGCAGAGCGACTGCTTTGTACAGTTTTTCAGTTTCCGAGCACATCGCCTTGAGAGCCGTCTTGGCACCCGTGGCTGTTCCGCCCGCTGCCGCGATCGCTTTGATGGAGGCCGCCAATTCCGCTTGCGCGGTCATGGCCGCCGGAATGATCATGGTTTTGGCCATGGTCAGCGTCACGCCAGCTTCAATCTCAATGGTTTTTTCATAGGTCTCATTGTAGATGTCGAAACGGGAGTGCAGTTCTTTTTCGCTCAGCACGCCGTACTTCGCGAAAAGTTTTTTCGCTTTTTCGGTGTTGAGCGCTTTGAGAGATTCCGGCGTCTTTTTGACGTTCGGCAGGCCGCGCTTCGCTGCTTCCTTAGCCCAAGCTTCAGTGTAGTTGTCGCCGTTGAAGAGAATCCGTTTGTGTTTTTTGATGATACCGGCGAGAAGCGCCTGCAAAGCATCATTAAAGTTCTTGCCAGCTTTCACATCCGCTTCGAGCTTGGTGCAGATTTCGTCGAGCGCCTCCGCCACGATAGTGTTGATCACCACGTTGGATCCAGCGCAGCTCTGGTTGGAGCCGACCGCACGGAACTCGAACTTGTTGCCGGTGAAGGCAAACGGCGAGGTGCGGTTGCGGTCGGTGTTGCCGCGCGGCAGAGCCGGCAGAGTATCCACGCCCAGATTGATGTTGCCGCCTGCCTTGGAACTCTTGGCACCGCCTTTTTCGATCTGTTCGACGATGTCGGTGAGCTGATCGCCAAGGAAGATGGAGATAATGGCCGGAGGCGCTTCGTTGGCACCCAGACGATGATCGTTGCCGGCAGTGGCGACCGTGGCGCGAAGAATGTCTGAATGGGTGTCGACCGCTTTCATCAGCGCGCAAATCATGGTCATGAACTTGGCGTTTTCATGCGGGTTGTCACCGGGCGAGAGCCAGTTCTTGCCATCCGGTCCACAGAGCGACCAGTTGTTGTGTTTTCCGGAGCCGTTGACCCCCGCATAGGGTTTTTCGTGCAACAGGCAGACGAAGCCGTGCTTTTCCGCAGTCTTGCGGAGGACTTCCATGGCAATCATATTATGGTCAACTGCCAAGTTGAGTTCTTCAAATACCGGGGCCATTTCAAACTGTCCCGGAGCAACTTCATTGTGGCGGGTTTTGGATGGAACCCCCAGTCGCCAAAGATCGGCATCCAAATCCTCCATGAAGGCCAGCACGCGGGTCTTGATGGCGCCGAAATAGTGGTCTTCCATCTGCTGGTGCTTGGCCGGCTTGCTGCCGAACAACGTGCGTCCGGTCTGCTGCAGGTCGAGACGAGCGTTGTACATCTCTTCATCGATCAGGAAATATTCCTGCTCAGCACCCAACGTGGAGAACGCGGTCTGCTTGCAAGGAACCTTGAAGAGCTTAGCTAGACGTTCCGCCTGAAGACTAAGAACGTTCATAGAGCGTAGCAACGGAGTTTTTTTGTCCAGCGCTTCGCCGTGGTAACCGCAGAAAACAGTCGGAATGCAAAGGGTATTATCTTTGATAAAGGCGGGGCTGCTGGGATCCCAGCCGGTGTAACCGCGGGCTTCAAAGGTGGCGCGCAGGCCGCCTGACGGGAAGCTGGAGGCATCCGGTTCGCCCTGGATGAGTTCTGCTCCGGAGAATTTGCAGACCACGGAGCCCTGCCCGTCCGGAACGATAAAGGAATCGTGCTTTTCAGCGGTGGAGCCGGTCAGCGGCTGGAACCAGTGGGTGAAGTGCGTCGCACCCTTGGAAACAGCCCACTCTTTCATGGCCTCGGCCACTTCGTCGGCAATACCTGCATCAAGACTCTTACCGGTCTTGATGGTCGCTTCAAGTGATTTTACGGTCTTCTCGGAAAGGTGTTCGCGCATGACGCGCATACTGAATACATTTTCACCAAACAGTTCTGTCGGATTAGCCATTTTCTTTCTCCTTACTATACGTTCACTATGAATCTGTAAAATTCCGCCTCATTTTTGTGCCTGATATTTAACAAAGGTACCATTTATTTTAGCAACAACTGTACCGCTGACATAAACCGGATATCCCCAATCTCCAATACATTTATAATTAGCAGATTACGCCAAATACAGTCGTGCGCCTATTTCGCTAACTCCGCCTTATATAGAACCAAAATGTAACTTCCTTAAAATTTAAAATACAATTGTGTATTTAAACTTTAGCTTGGACGCTTTCCTCAAGCTTACGGATTCTGGCATCAAGAGCCGCGATACGTTCCCTCATTTTTGGAAGTAGCATAATGTTAGCGTGTGTACGCTTCATTTTGTCGACGGGCATGGCCGGCGCACCCAGGACATGTAGCCCGTCTGGAATATCTTTGGAAACGCCGGCCCCTGGGCCGATGATCACTCCGGAGCCGATCGTAAGATGTCCGGCAACGCCAGCCTGTCCGGCAAGAATGGTTTTCGACCCGATGGATGTGCTACCGGAGATGCCAACCTGTGAAACGATAACCGCATGGTCTCCGATAATGACGTTATGGGCGATCTGAACCAGATTATCGATTTTGACGCCGTTACCGATCTTTGTTGTTCCAAATCGGGCGCGATCAATGGTTACGTTCGCGCCGATTTCGACATCATCACCCACTTCAACAATTCCAGTTTGAGGAATTTTTGTCCGGATGCCCTCGCCGTCAACTGAGTAGCCGAAGCCGTCACTTCCGATTACGGTTCCGTTATGGATGATGGAGCGGTTTCCAATCTTCATAAACTCGCGCAGGGAAACCTGCGGATAGAGAAAGCTTTTCTCGCCAATAACGGATCGGAACCCGACATAACACTGAGCTGAAATTACTGTTCCGGCACCTATTTTTACGCCGGACTCGATGACACAAAGCGGGCCGATACAGACTCCCGATCCCAGTTCAGCATCCTGCGCCACAATAGCGGATGGATGCACGCCGACTACGGGGGCAGGCGCCGGTGTGTAGAAAATCGCGGCGGCTTTGGCAAACGCCTCATCAGGATTCTTAGCGCGAATCAACGTCGCCGGACAGTCCGCAACCCAATCCGCTGCGACAATCACAGCCGAAGCTTTGGTCGCGGCGGCGTCCGGGGCATAACGTGGATTGGCAATAAAAGAAATGTCGCCGCTTCCGGCCTCACGAATACCGGCAACGCCGCGAATATCTACTGAACCGTCGCCAGTAAAAACGCCGTCAATTCGGCGGGCTAGTTCGGAAAGCTTCATGACTTGCCGCCGCCCTTCGTAGCCTTGCTGGGTTCTGCGCTCTTTACGGCCTTGTTGGTTTCCGTTCCGTCATCAAACAGGCCCCCTTCTTTCGATACGTCAGGACGCTTGCTGTTCAATTCCTTAAGTATGGTATCTGTGATTTCGGCATCGGGATGGGTGTAAACAAAAACACCGATCGCCGCACGACGTGCTGAATTATCGACAACTGCCATGAACCCTTCCTTTTTCGCGTACTCCACAACCGTCTGCCGGATTTCATCCATGATGGTCTGACTCATACGAGTGACCTGTGTCTGGAGCTGCTGCTGACGCCGGGTGGTAAAATCCTCAATTTCTTTCTGCTTGGCGCGCAATTTAAGCAATCTTTCTTCGTACAACATCCGCTTGCTGTCACGAATTTCATCGGTCAGCGTGGTGTCGCGCGCTTCCTTTTTCAGCGCGTCCACTTCAGTGGTAATGGCGGTCATTTCATCCACCATGACCTTGCGTTCCGCCTCAATATCCTGCTGCTGAACTTCCACCTTGGATTTTGCCAGTTGCGTTTTATAGAACCCGTTAAAAACTTTTTCCAGATCGACAAAAACAATCTTGTCTGCGGCCATCGACGACCCAGCCATCATAAAAACGGTGGCACTTAACAGTAAAAATCTTTTCATATCCCCCCCCCCCTTGTTTCGTTGCTTAAAACGCATATCCCAGCAAGAAGCTGAATCGTCCGCTGGCACCGGAATTGTTTTTATCCATAATCTGCGGAATCGCATAATCCAAACGCAACGGGAACATCGGCAGGTCGATGCGCGCACCGATGCCGTAGCTGGAATTGATATCGGCTCCGAAAAAGTCAAAGGAGTCTTCCGAAACAGCGCCGATATCGTAGAACACTGCGGCGCGGATTTTACTCCAAAGCGGAACCGTGTATTCGGCGGTCGCGTACCAGCTGCTGAGACCACCTTTCGGCTCATTGCTGTTGACGGGATCGCGAGGGCTGATATCCCGATAGGCGAACCCGCGAATTGTGCGTGGACCACCAAGGAAAAGGCGGTCGAAAATTGGAACACGATCCGAACTGCCGTAACTGTCAACCGTGCGCACTTCGCCCTTAAGGTTAAACACATGATCGTCCAGCACAGGCCAGAACTGAGAGGATTTGGCCTCCAGCATATAGATACTCTCATCACCAGCCAGCGGTCCACCGGACAGCTCAACACCAGCCGAACTGAAATTTCCTTTGGTGGGAATAAAAAACTGATCGCGCGTGTCGCGTGAAATGCTGGTTCCAACTGTTGATTTAAGCCAAGTGCCTTTGTCTTTCAATATATCGGAACCAACTGGCGCGGTCACATTATCAACATTGAACTGTTCAAGGGAATAGCTCACCGTCCCGCGAGTAAACGGATCCAAAATCGGTTTAGTAAGCGAGGTTTTGCTTCCCACCGTCTGCAAATCGAACTGGTCGCTGTAATAGCTGGCGGTGCGATAATACAAATCCTGTCCCAGCGCCAGTTTACGATCCATAAACCACGGCTCAACAAAAGAAACCTCCAAGTCGGTGCGCTTCGTGCCTGCCTGCACACGAACTTTCATCTTCTGCCCGTCACCGACCGGCGGCCAGCGGTTAATGTCGAAGTTACCGTGCGAAAGTTCAGCAAATCCGACCAGACTGTCCACACTGGAGAAGCCCGCGCCGATCAGGAAACTTCCCATGGCTTTTTCTTTAACCTTAAACGCAAGATCGTAGTTATTCGTTCCTTCGGCCGGCGCATATGAGCTACTGACTGTTTCAAAATAGCCTAAGTTCTTGAGTCGGCTTTCGCTGGTTTCCACTTTCTGCTGGTGGAACATCTCGCCAGGATAAACCGCCAGTTCGCGACGCATCACTTCGTCTCGGGTCTTTTCGTTGCCGCGAATATCAATTTCGTTGATGTGCGCTTTTTCGCCTTCGCGCACACTGAAGCGGATGGATGCCGTCCTGGTTTCAGGATCGGTGCTGATTACCGGCTGCACGTCGTTGCGAATGTATCCCCGGTTGCCGTAATAACGGTTCACTGACGATGCGGCCTCATCGATGGCCGCACGAGAAGCAACCGCTCCGGATTGCAGTTTCACCTGTTTCTCGAGTTCACCGGTTTCATAAAGAGTATTTCCGTCAAACCCGATGGAGCCGATCTGATATTTAGCCCCTTCTTCAATGTGATAAACCAACTCCAGATTTCCGCCACCGAGCGGATTAAGTTTCGGGCCATCCACCTTCACATTCAGAAAACCGCGATCCTGATAAAACTTGCGAATGACTGCCAGATCAGCCTCTTTCATTTCCGGCTTATACTCACCGAACCAGGGGGTAATCCACCACGTTTTTTTCTGTTGCATCCCCTTCCGCAGATCCCGGGGTTCAAAGCGGGAGGCGGCGTTTCTGGACGGGAAAATATTGGGTATCAGCCGTCTGTAGAAACTGTCACTTGCCAGCCGCCCCCCCTCAAAACTGATCCGCTTCACGCGCAGCTTTTCACCTTCATTCACTTTGAGCAGAAGATCAGCGGCGCCGGTTTTTTCATCCGGCTTTAATTCCCAGGCCACGGTGGCGTCGGGATATTTATTTTTCTGGCAGTAGGCTTCCAGCTTGCGGGCCTTTTCGCCGACCAACGCTTCGTCCACATAGTCGCCCAGTTCCAGCCCGAGTTCCTTCTTGATCTTGCGATTACCGATTCCCTCCGCGCCGGTAATATCAATCTGCCGCAGGCGCAACCGGCTGGAAACTTTATAGACCAATGTGAATTTATCGCCGTCCTGTTCGACAACAGCGCGCACATAGGAAAACCGTTCGGAGCGTCTCAAATTATCCACATCATGGGCAACCGCCGCATTCAGTTCGGCTTCGCTTGCAATCGCCTGTCCGGTGCGCAACGAGGTATAAGCCTGCACAAAAGATGCATCCAGCACGGCATTGTTGACGTTTTCTATGCGAATGTCACTGAGCACCAAAGTGCAGAATCCAGACACGGCCAGTCCGGAGGCCAGCACCAGCACGCCCAGAAGTTTTTCGTTTTTTCTCGTCATGTTTTCTTACTCCGCCGCGCCGTCTACTCCGTGTCGTGTATCGCGATCTTCAAACCGGGTAATTTCTCTGAAAAAGTTCAGCTTCACCTCGCTGGTCGGCCCATTACGGTGCTTGGCAATATCCACGACCGCCAGCGTATCCTCTCCGGAGCCAGCTTCCAGCTCTTTATTATAATAAGAAGGCCGCTGGAGCAATAACACGACGTCCGCATCCTGTTCAATAGCGCCGGAATCGCGCAAGTCAGAGAGCCGCGGTTTGTTCCCTTCGCGCCCTCCCTGTTCCGGCGCACGGCTGAGCTGACTCAGAATCAGCACTGGGACTTTCAATTCTTTAGCCATCGCTTTGATGCTGTTTGAGATCGAGGCCGTTTCCTGCTGACGCCCATCGCGTGAGCGGCGCTTGTCGTTTAGCAGCTGCAGATAGTCGATCACAATCAGATCGACGCCGTAAATTCGTTTCATGCGGCGCGCACGGGCGCGCAAATCCATCACATCCAGGCCGGCAGAGTCATCGACAACAATCGAGGCCTTGCCGAGATGATCTGAAGCCGATGAAATTCTGTTGCGATCGGTATCGGAGAAAAAATCTTTCCAGGCCGGCACGCCGGCTTTACTGTAGAGCATTCGGCGCACGAGTTGCTCCTGAGACATTTCGAGACTAAATACACCAACCGAATGTTTTTTCCCGCCGCCGCGCCCGAGCGCGGCGTGTTCAACAATGTTCATCGCCAGCGAGGTTTTTCCCATAGAGGGCCGCGCCGCCAGAACAATCATGTCGGTGTTGTGAAGTCCGCGCAGCTCCTTGTCGAGATCGGCAAAGCCAGTCGGCACACCGCTGTCGAGAATGTTTCCTTCGATGATCTGTCCAGTGGTTTTATAAACCACCTTCTGCCAATCTTCGGACGAGGCCGTCTTTTTGTCGCTTAACTCGAAAAACGCCTCTTCTGTCCGGCTGAGCAGTTGCTCAGCCTCTTCGTCGGGGCTGTAGCAGCGGTCGATCGTTTCGGCCGCCTGAGTGATGATGCGCCGCAACAGATGTTTCTGCTGGACGATGTCCATGTAGAAATTGGCGTGAGCCGATGTCGGCGTGCTGTCGATCAGCCCTTCGAGGAACCCGTATCCGCCAGCCTGATCAAGCCGTCCGTTTTTTTTAAGATCCTCGCCGACAGTCAGCAGGTCGATCATTCGCCCAGCCTGATACATTTCCATAAGCTGCTCAAAGAGCAACCGGTGGGCGGGGACGTAAAATGATTCAGCTGAAAGCGATTTTGTGGAACAGAGTTCGATAACCCGATCAGATTCGATCAGAGCGGAGCCGAGAACGCCTCGTTCGGCTTCCTCGCTATAGGGCGGAAGACGACGCCCGCTCTGATCGATAGAACTCATTCTTCAACGATCCATACCTTCAGCACAGTTTTCACTTCCGGGTGAAGAGTCACGGTAATATCGAACACGCCCAGCTCATGCAAAGGCGCATCGAGTTTCATCTGATTGCGAGCAAGCGTGATTCCCTGCTCGGCCAGTTTTTCGATAATCTGCGCCGCTGTGACCGACCCAAACATCTTGTTGCCTTCCGATGTTTTGACCGCGATCGTGCAGGAGATGCTTTCAAACTTTTTCGCCAGTTCTTCAGCCGCCGTCTGTTCCTTGCGCAACAGCTCAAGCCGCACGATCCTCTTTTTCTCAATCTGGCGTTTTTTGCCCTCGGTTACTTCCGAAGCCAGCCCGTTTGGGAAAAGATAGTTCCGAGCGTAGCCGTCGGCCACGCGAACCACATCGCCTTCGATGCCGAGTCCCGGCACCGCATCCATCAATAAAACTTCTACAGCCATTTCAATTCTCCTCTATTCGCGCCTTAGCGCAAAAGCCCCATTACGCGCGCCTGGCGGATTGCCCGCTTAACCTGACGCTGCTGTTTGGATGTTACACCGGTGTAACGGCGCGAAAGAATTTTGCCGCGTTCGGTCATAAATTTACGGAGCAGCTCCGCATCCTTGTAGTCAATTTCGGTCACGCCTTCGAGAAGCCGGCCGCTTTTTTCCTCTTTGTCATATGCCATGTTCTATATCCTTTCCTTATCAAAACGGAATGTTGTCCTCATCCGCAGGCGGTGGTTCAAAATCTGCCGGCGGCATGCTGTGTTGGGGTGCGTCAGCGG
>JBAWXO010000020.1:0-11937 GCA_037144035.1 Kiritimatiellales bacterium | reverse complement strand
AAGGGCTCAGCGCTAGCCAGCACTGTTTTTTAAACTGCTTATGGGACTACAGTGAGAGTTAGTCTAAACTCCGACCAAGCTTAGTCGGCAATTAGCCTGCTGAGGGACAATCAGATAAGGAATAAAAATGAAAAAAAGATGGATCATAACACTGGCGCTGGTTGCTCTGTGCGGTATGGCTCAGGCGAATATCGTGTATATTGACTTCGGCGGTCATTTTTCGTCCGTCGCTTCCTCGTATGGTGCAGCCTACGGTGTGACTGGCTCCTGGAATACGGTCACGGCCGCTTCAGCGCTGAACCTGACGGACAGCGCCGGATTAGCCACGGATGTGGACCTGCAGATTTCTTCTTCCGGAACTTTGAATCTGGACGGTTGGACGACTGTTGTCACCCAAGAAGGGCTCAAGCAATTGGTGAATGACAATTTTTATGTAAACTCGTCGGCTTCATGGACTGTTTCGTTGAGCAGTCTGAGTAGCGGAACTTACGATGTGTATGTCTATGCTCCGGCAAATCTTAACATAGACGGCACTGGGGCTTTTACGGTCAATGGAACTGCGGTTTCATCTATTCGCGGATCGGAAAGTAACTCACTGATTGAAGGGGTGAATTATGCCAAGATTCAGAACATCACGGTTTCCGGCGGCACCCTGACGCTGAATTCACCTGCCGATTACATCAGCGGCAACGCCTACGGCCTTGCAGGCATTCAGGTTGTGCAGACTGCCATCCCCGAGCCGGCGAGCATACTGATGATCGGTTTCGGCGGACTTCTCATTACCGGTTACCGCCGCATGCGTAAATCGTACGGTCACTTCTGATTTTGGACAGGTATAAACGAAACGAAAGGAATGAAAATGAAAAACAAATGGATCATAACACTGGTTCTTGTTGCCCTGTGCGGCCTGGCGCAGGCATCGTTAGAAGTAAATGTTGACCTCGGAACATACGATCAAACCGGGTTGAGCGGAAATTGGAATACGGTTGGGAACAGCGCGACCAATCTAATTGACTGGAATACGGGCTCGCAGACCGCGCTCGGAATTGTGTGTGCGAACTGGAGCGGAACAGCCGGAACTGACGGGTGGCAAGCCGGTCAGAATGTGGGCTGGGTGAATGCTATCGCCGCGAATGACTATCTGTTTATGTACCAAGATATGATGGGCGAAAAAACCGGAAAGATCACTCTGTACGGTCTGACGGATGGACAGGAATATCGCCTGCAGGTGGTCTCCTCGGAAAGCTATTGGAGTACCGCTTCTGCCGACATTAAAGCCGGTGGAAACTGGGCCAGTGCCGACTATCAGGGCAAATACAGCACCAATATTGGAGACAACTGGGATCCCCGGACGGCATACACCGATAAAAACTGGCTGATCTGGGATTCCGTCTATTCTTCCGGAGGAAGTCTGGAGGTGACGGTTACGACGACGAGCGGAATGAATGCCACGGCAGTGAATGCCCTACGCATTGAGGCGATTCCCGAACCGGCCAGCGCGCTGCTGATCGGTTGCGGCGGACTGCTGATCGCCGGATACCGCCGTTTCTATGGGCGTTCGTAGACCGACATTTCCAACCTTTCGAAAGCGCCCCGGAGTCTGGGGCGCTTTTTTTATGCCTGCTTGGTCGAAGATTCGCGCAGGCCGACGGTGCGGTTGAAGACGGGCTTGTTCGCCGAGGTGTCGAGGTCGGCGCAGAAGTAGCCGATGCGCTCAAACTGGAATTTTTCACCGGCAGTCGCCATTGCCAGTCCGGGTTCAATGATGCCGGTGATGACTTTGAGTGAATCAGGGTTCAGATAGTCTTTGAAGTCGCCTTCTTCGGCGGCGGGGTTTTCGCTGGTGAAGAGGCGGTCGTAGAGACGTACTTCAGCGTTGATGCCGTGCTGTGCGGAGACCCAGTGGATGGTGCCTTTGACTTTGCGTCCGTCGGGCGCATTGCCGCCTTTGGATTCGGGGTCGTGTGAGCAGTGCAGTTCGACAATATTGCCGCTGGCATCTTTGATGACTTCGGTGCAGGTGACAAGGTAAGCGCCGCGCAGACGAACTTCGGTGCCGGGAGCGAGGCGGAAGAATTTCTTCGCCGGCTCTTCCATAAAATCTTCACGCTCAATGTAGATTTCGCGCGCAAACGGTACGGTGCGAACACCCATCTCCGGTTTGTTTGGATGGTTGGGCAGTTCAAACTCTTCGGTCTGTCCTTCGGGATAAGTGGTGATGACGACCGTAAGCGGATCAAGCACGGCCATACGGCGCGGCGCGATTTCATTGAGGTCGTTGCGCACATGATGTTCGAGCAGGGCGACGTCGGTGAGACTTTCGGTTTTGGTGACACCGATTTCGGTGCAAAAAGCGCGGACAGCTTCCGGCGTGTAGCCGCGCCGCCGCATACCGCAGATCGTCGGCATGCGCGGATCATCCCAGCCATTGACGAGGTTTTCCTTCACCAGTTCGAGCAGTTTGCGTTTGCTCATGATGGTGTAGGTGAGATTGAGGCGGGCGAATTCATACTGACGTGGCTGATAGAGCTTAAGCGTTTCGAGAATCCAGTCGTAGAGCGGGCGATGCACTTCAAATTCCAGTGTGCACATGGAGTGGGTGACGCCTTCGATGGAGTCTTCAAGGCAGTGGGCGAAGTCGTACATCGGGTAGAGGCACCATTTGTCGCCGGTGTTGTGGTGGCTGGCGTGTTTAATGCGGTAGATGGCCGGGTCGCGCATGTGCAGATTGGGCGAGTTCATGTCGATCCTGGCACGCAGGACATAGGTGCCGTCGGCGAACTCGCCGTTTTTCATCCGCTCAAACAGGTCGAGGTTTTCTTTGATGGCGCGGCTGCGGCCGGCAGGTTCTTTGCCGGGCAGATGCGGCACACCGCGGTATTCCTTGAAGGCATCGACGCTTAGATCACAGACGTAGGCTTTGCCGAGTTTGATCAGTTCGATGGCGCATTCGTACATGCGGTCGAAATAGTCGGATGCCCAGTAGAGGTGCTTGCCCCAGTCAAAACCGAGCCAGCGAACGTCGTTCTCGATCGCCTCAACATATTCGGTGTCTTCGGCGGTCGGGTTGGTGTCGTCGAAACGGAGGTGGCAGCGCCCGCCGTATTTCTGGGCGGTGCCGAAATCGAGGCAGATGGCTTTGGCGTGGCCGATGTGCAGATAGCCGTTGGGCTCGGGCGGAAAACGGGTGACGACCGCCGTGTGTTTGCCGGAGGTTAGGTCCGCATCAATGATGTCATGGATAAAATTACTGCTCGGAGTGCTCATATTAATCCTTAAAAGTAAGCCGTTCTTCTGCCCGATTTCGCAACGAATGGCAACCCTTTGTGAGGAATATCCGATGGAACAGTCCGGTTTTTAAAGTTGACGATTACTGTACTAATTAATAAAACCTATAAATCTGATAACAATTTGTTGGTTTGATCTGGAGGAATGAAATTATGAAAATGTCTACTAAAGGTCGCTATGCGGTTCGTATTCTTCTGGGTGTCGCGCGGCGTCAGAAGAACGGCCCCGTTTCGAAGAAGATTATTGCCGCAGAAGAGTGCATCTCCGCCGATTACATTGAGCAGATCATCGTGCCGCTCAAAAATGAAGGTCTTGTCACAGGGCTGCGCGGCGTCAAAGGCGGTTTCGTGCTGGCTAAAGACCCTTCCAAAATCACCGTCTACGACATTCTTCGGGCCTCGGAAGGCGATATGAAGTTGGTGGATTGCGAGAATAACGAATGTAAAGGCCGTGATAAAAATCTGTGTGTTACCCGGCCGGTATGGGAAGGGGCCTGTAAAGTGCTGGAGGCTTACTTCTCGAAAATCACCCTGAAAAATCTGCTAGATAAAGAAACCGAGCTTGTTAAAAGCCGGGCCGCCAGCTACACGATTTAAGAAAAGAGTTTTGAAATGAAGATTTATGACAACATAACGCAGACCATCGGAGGAACTCCGCTCGTTCGATTAAATAGCCTTTCTAAGGGACTCAAGGCCACCGTGGTCGTCAAAATGGAATCGCGCAATCCGCTCGGTAGCGTCAAAGACCGTATCGGCGTGGCGATGATTGAAGCCGCCGAGAAAAGCGGTGAATTAAAACCCGGCGCAACTATTGTTGAGCCGACCAGCGGCAACACCGGCATAGCGCTTGCATTCGCGGCCGCCGCCAAAGGGTACAAGCTGATTCTCACCATGCCCGAAACGATGAGTATCGAACGGCGCAAACTGCTCGCCGCGCTTGGCGCGGAACTGATTCTAACGCCCGGCGCCGAAGGAATGCCCGGCGCGATTAAAAAAGCAGAACAACTGGTGGGCTCACTGTCCAATGCCTACATGCCTCAGCAGTTCGACAACGCCGCCAACCCTGAAATTCACCGCCAGACCACGGCAGTTGAGATCTGGGATGATACCGACGGCAAAGTCGATCTGTTCATCGCGGGCGTTGGTACCGGCGGAACGCTGACCGGCGTGGGGAGCGCACTCAAGAAGCGCAAACCGTCAGTCAAAGTCGTTGCGGTTGAGCCGACGGACTCTCCTGTCATTTCCGGCGGCAAACCCGGACCACACAAAATTCAGGGCATCGGCGCAGGTTTCATTCCAACCAACCTCGACACCAAACTGGTCGACGAGGTAATTCTGATCAGCACCGCCGATGCCGGTACCACCGCGCGCCGCCTCGCTAAAGAGGAAGGAATTCTCTGCGGAATTTCCGCCGGCGGTAACGTCTGGGCCGCGCTCGAATTGGCCAAACGACCCGAGAACGAAGGCAAACTCATCGTCACGATCATTTGCGACAGCGGTGAGCGCTACCTCTCCACCTGGCTCTTCGACGAAGCCTGAGGTTTTCAATAAGCAGGGAACCTGCGGCGGATCCAGAAGGCGGCGACGCATACGAAGGTGACCAGCATAACCGGCGAGGGCTCCGGAATGACGGTGTAGCCCATATCGTAAAACTGCGCAACTGTTGTACTGCTCAAAAATGTGGGCGCGTTCAGGCAGCCGGTCATCAGCTCATAGGCCATATCATTTCCATTCGCGTCGATGATGCCGGTCAGTGCACTTCCGCCGTCCGCTTCATCCCAGTGCCCGTCGGACGTTCCGCCGCCGCCGCCGAGCTCGACCGGAATATACGTTGCGTCCGGATCAAATTCCGCCCGATATGCCGCCAGTCCGGCCGCGCCAGTGTACTGCCCGCTACCTGCGGCATAGAAGTTGTTATAGACGGTTCCGTCATCATAGCCCCACAGGGTTCCAAAACCGAGGACGTGCGCCATTTCGTGACGGATGACCTGCTCCCAGGCTCCGCGGCTGATCAAGTTGTCCACGTCCGCTGAATCGAAAGTCATCTCTCCGGCGGTGGCATAGAGCACAGCAGAGAATACGGAGCTGCCCGCCATCTGGACGCTATCGAAAAAAGATCCGTAGGTCGGGCTGGCTGAGCCAAGGATTTTTCCTGCCCCGTCGATGGCCGTCACATTTGCGGAAATAGTAATTCCCTGCAGGTCCGAACTGTCGAGCCGGTACCCTGTAATTTGCGACCCCCAGAAGGCCGCCGCATTGCTGAAGGCACCCTTATAGTTTTCATTCATACCGGCGCTGAAGGCGACGTCAATGTTGAAGTCATAAAGACCGGCAACTCCGTAAAACGGAAGCAACGCGGATAGAACAAGCACCCGAAACCGTTTAGATAGGGAGATCATCTGTATAATTCTATCCTGTACGTCTGTCTAAAGGAATCTGAAAAACCTTTTGCTTTGAGTCCAAACAGTCTAAAAATTATGCCATGAGTAACCAGTTTGCCAACGTGCCGCTACAGTGGGTCGGGCCGGTCAAAATCACCGGGCCGGAAATTGATGTCGAAACCGAACTTCCGCTGGCGACCTACGAATCGCCGCTGTTTGCCTCGGTTAACCGCGGCGCGCGGGTCGCGACCGCCTCCGGCGGCATCAAAGCGGTCGTGATCGACGAGCGGATGAGCCGTTCGGTTCTCTTTGAAGCGCCGGACGCCATCGTCGCTTTCCAATGTTTGGAAAAAATTAAAGCGGAGTTTCCAAAGTTCGGAACCGTCGTCGCTACGACCAGCCGTTTCGCCAAGCTGATCGACATGCATTCGCAGATCGCTGGCAACCTGCTTTTCATCCGCTTCGAGTTCACCACCGGCGACGCTTCCGGCCATAACATGGCCAACTTCGCCAGCGATGCGCTGATGGATCGTATCCTTGAGCTCTGCCCCGAACTCAAATACGAATCGATCTCCGGCAACTACTGCTCCGACAAAAAAGCGACCAGCGTCAACGGCATCCTCGGTCGCGGAAAATATGTCGTCGCCGAACTGACCATTCCCGCGACGCTCTGCCGCAAATATCTCAAGACCACGCCGGAAAAAATCGTCCAGCTCAACATCCGTAAAAACCTGATCGGCACGATCCTGGCGGGCGGAGTGCGCACCGCCAACGCGCATTACGCCAACATGCTGCTGGCCTTCTATCTCGCCACCGGACAGGACGCCGCCAATATCGTCGAAGGTTCTCAGGGCCTCACACAGGCCGAAGTCCGCAACGGCGACCTATGGTTTGCCGTCACCATTCCCAATTTGATCGTCGGCACGGTTGGCAACGGCAAAGACCTGCCGTTTGTCGAAGAAGTGATGCAAAAACTCGGCTGCCGCGAACCGCGCGAACCGGGCGCCAACGCCCGCCGCCTCGCGCTCATCTGTTCCGCCGCCGTCCTCTGCGGCGAACTTTCCCTGATGGCCGCCCAGACCAACCCTGGCGAACTCATGGCCGCTCACCGCAAGCTGGAAAGGAAGGGGTGAGCGTGAATTCTAAAATTCACCGGCTGATTCCTTTTCCAGGTATTCTGATCGCAATCACAGCACTGTTTATCGTGATGGATGGATGCTCTCCAAATAAACTCACCGAAACAGAAGCGAGGAGGAGGGCGGAAGTCCAATTTGAACACCATTGTAAGGTTATAATTCACTATGAGACCAATGAATTTAATCCTCCAGAATTACATGTTGGGCGAGGTGATGGGGATGAATTGTGCTACCAGTATATATGGAAACATAAATCAGAAAACCTAGAGGTTGTGGTTGGTGTTGGCGAGTCAGGTACCATAGTGGGCGATTCTGGTCCGATTGATCACGACAAACCCCTTCCGCCGCAACGCAAAAAAACAGACAGAGATAGGGAGATAGAGGGCAGCCAATGATTTTTAGAATCCGCAACATGTGCTATGTTTTGAATGCCAGATTTTAGGAAGGATTATGAGCGAACTTGAAAAGCGGAAAGTGGAGCACGTCAAGATCGTCGCGCAGAAGGACGAGATGGATCGCCGGAAATTTTATTTCGACGAGATCCGCCTGACGCACCGTGCGCTGCCGGAAATCGATCTGAAGGCGATTGATCCGTCGGTCGAGTTCATGGGGAAGAAGCTTTCGTTTCCGCTGCTGATTTCTTCGATGACCGGCGGCGGCGACAAACTATTCCGCAAGATCAACACCAACCTTGCCGCCGCCGCCGAGGCGGAAGGCGTGGCCATGGGCGTCGGTTCCCAGCGCATCTTTTTCACCGATTCGACCTCCAAATCCAGTTTTGATCTGCGCAACGTCGCGCCGTCGGCGCTGCTGTTTTCCAATCTCGGCGCGGTACAGTTCAACGAAGACATAACCCTTCAGCATGCCCGCGCCGTGGTGCAGATGCTGAAAGCCGACGCGCTTTGCTTGCATCTGAATCCGTTGCAGGAAGCCGTTCAGCCGGGGGGCGACACCAACTTTTCCAACCTTCGGAAAAAGATCGGCGAGATCGTCCAAGGCTTGGAAGTGCCGGTGATCGTTAAAGAAGTCGGCGCGGGCATTTCCGCCGCCGATGCGGAACTTTTGATCAAAGCGGGTGTGAAGTACATTGATGTTGCTGGTGCGGGTGGAACGTCGTGGAGTCGCGTCGAAGGCGAGCGCAGCGACGACTCATCGCTTGGGCATCTTTTTCAGGACTGGGGCATTCCAACTCCGCAGGCTCTTAAACAGCTCGCTCCGCTTAATGTCACATTGATTGCTTCCGGCGGCATCCGCTCCGGCGTGGATATGGCGAAGGCTGTAGTTCTCGGCGCATCGCTCTGCGGCGCGGCTCGTCCGTTTCTGAATCCGGCCATGGATTCGCCGGAGGCCGTGCGTAAAGTGATTCAACGGCTGAAGCGCGAATTTGTCACCGCAATGTTTCTGCTTGGTGCAGACCGCGTCGAAAAAATTAAAGGCTGCGAAGAGTTGGTTCTCAAATGAAAATCGGCATCGATCAGATTTCGTTTTATACGTCGCAGTATTTTCTCGATCTGAAAACGCTGGCGGAAGCGCGCGGCATCGATCCCGAAAAATTCTACACCGGCATCGGACAGGAAAAGATGGGTATTCCGCCGCCGGACGAAGATATCGTTACCATGGCCGCCAGCGCGGCGTTCCGGCTGAAAGAGCAGGGCGCGCTGGAAGGCGTCGAAGCGCTACTGTTCGCCACCGAAAGCGGCATCGATCAGTCGAAGGCCGCCGGAATGTTTGTCCACGGACTGCTCGGCCTTCCGTCGCGCTGTCGCGTGGTTGAACTCAAGCAGGCCTGCTACAGCGCTACGGCCGCGCTACGGCTGGCGATGGGTCTTGTCGCCATGAAGCCGCAGAGCAAAGTGCTGGTGATTGCTTCCGATGTCGCCCGCTACGAACTCGGCAGTCCTGGCGAATCGACGCAGGGTTGCGGCGCGGCCGCTTTCACGGTCTCTGCCGGTCCGCGTCTGCTGGCCATTGATCCGGAGGCCGGATTTTATGCCGATGACGTAATGGATTTCTGGCGGCCCAATTATCTTTCCGAAGCGCTGGTGGACGGCAAGTATTCGACGCTGGTTTATATCAAGGCCCTGCTGGAGTCGTGGAAGCAATATGTCGCGGAGAGCGGTCGGTCGATCGAAAACTTCGCCCGCTTCTGCTATCACATTCCCTTCACCCGTATGGCGGAGAAGGCGCACCAGAAACTGGTGAAGGGCGCTTCAGATGAAGAGTTGAAACAGGTGATTGGCGAGTCGCTGATCTACAGCCGGCAGGCGGGTAACTGCTATTCCGCTTCACTTTATGTCGGACTGGCTTCACTGCTCGACAACGCGGCGGAGGATTTGTCCGGCAAGCGGATCGGTCTTTACAGTTACGGTTCCGGTTGCGTCGGCGAATTTTTCAGCGGCATGGTTCAGGCGGGTTATCGCGGTGCGCTCTTCGCGCAGGAACATCAAAAACTGATCGCCGGGCGCACCGAGCTGACCTTCCAGCAGTACGAAGACATTTATCACTACGGCATCCCGACCGATGGCGGTGATCACACTTTTCCGCAGTACCTCACCGGACCCATCCGCTTCGCCGGTATGCGGGAACATAAGCGTATTTACGGGAAAGCGTAATGCGTAAACGAGTAAAACGCAATTAAGATCTCATTACGCATTACTCGTTACGGATTAAGCATCTCTTCCCATGTTGTTATTTTTGACAACAAATGCTCTAATCGGACTTACATGAAAGCAATTGCTCCAGGCAAATTGATCCTGAGCGGCGAGCATTCCGTGGTGTACGGAAAGCCGGCCGTCGCGATGGCGATTGATCGCAGCGTCACGGCGACCATTGAGACCACATCAGACGGGCAGGTCTCTTTTGATCTTCAGGACGTCAGTGCGCGCGAATCTTTCACCGTGCTGGCGCTTCAGGATTTCAAGCGCCGGGCGCTTCACAACTACCATCTTTTTCTCGACGGAAAGCTCGGGATTCGCGACGTGCTGTACAAGCCGGTTGACCTCTTCAAGTTCGGGTTTATCACCGTGCTCGACGGACTGCATCGCTCGCTCGAGACCGGTATTGTCATTAAGCTCAAGTCGAGCATTCCGGTCGGCAGCGGGATGGGCTCTTCCGCCGCGTCCGTTCTCAGCGAACTGCGTGCCCTCGGCCATTACCTGCGCGTCGATTTTAAACCTGAGTGGTACTACGAATTCAGCCTGGAGACCGAAAAGCTTCAGCACGGGCATCCCAGCGGCGTGGATTCCTACATTTCGCTCTACGGCGGATGTGCCGCTTTCCAGAACGGCGCGGCGCGTTCCGTGCCGCTGCCGCGCATGAAAATGTGGCTTGTTGAAACCGGCGCGCCGGAAGCGACCACCGGTGAATGCGTCGTGCAGGTTAAGCAACAGTTTCAAAACGACATGATCTGGAACGATTTTGAAGCCGTCACCAACGAGGTCGAAAAAGCGGTGCGTGAAAATAACAGTTTGTTAATGCGCTCGCTGATCCGCGAAAACCACCGGCTGCTTTGCCGTATCGGTGTTGTCCCGCAGAAAGTGCAGCAGTTTGTCGCCGACGTCGAAACGGCGGGCGGCGCAGCAAAAATTTGCGGCGCAGGTTCGATTCGCGGGCAGAACGGCGGCGTCGTGCTGGTGCTGGCCGACTTTATGCCGGTTTCACTGGCCGAAAAATACGGCTACAAAGTTTCGCCTGTCCGCGGTGATCCGCTCGGGACAAGAATCGTGTAGAAATTAACCGCGAAGGAACGCAAAGAGCACAAAGGTGGAACGCGACCTCCGAGTGCGGTTTTTATGAGCAATCAATCATCAATCGACAATCGGCAATCATCAATCGCAACATCAGCACCCGGGTCGCTGATGTTGCTGGGCGAACACGCTGTACTCCATGGCCGCCGGGCATTGGTTTGCGCCATCAATAAACGCATCACGGTTTTTCTCTCACAAATTGACAAACCGGCTCTCCGGATCGTTTCAGACCTTGGACTCGAACAAAGTGAGAGGGGCTCCGCGAATGCGGGGCAACGACCGGAGGGAGAGGCAAATTACGAAGCGCCGCTCGGCGATTTGACCGACCATCCCGATTTCCGTTTCGTGCTGGATGTTATTCGCCAGTACCCGCTGGAGAAGGGCGTCGAACTTAAAATCGGATCAGAGTTTTCGAGCGATATCGGCTTCGGTTCATCCGCCGCTGTCACCGTCGCCACACACGCCGCGCTGATGAATAACCCGCCCCGTCCGTCGCTTTGCTCCGGCCACCCCTCCCATGGAGGGGATCTTTTTAATTCCCCTCCGCCGGAGGGGTGCCCGCAGGGCGGGGTGGGTTCTTTTGATTCCATATTTTTGAATGAACTTTTTAAACGTTCACTGGCGACGATTCATCGTGTGCAGGGACGCGGTTCCGGCGCGGATGTGGCGGCGAGCGTTTTCGGCGGCGTGGTGGCGTATCGCGCCAACCCTTTTGAAATCCATCCGCTGACGGAATCGTTTCCGCTGACGGCGGTTTATTCCGGCTCCAAGATGAAAACGGGCGATGTGATTCGCTATCTCGAAGAGCGCCGCGCTTTAAACGCCGATTATTTTGAACGGATCTTTGACCGGATGGATGCCAGCGTCGGCGAGGTGATTGAAAGCGATAAGGTGGAGCGTGACCGCCGGGCACGCTTTGCTTGTCCGCCGCAGGAGGAAACGTGCCCGGTGGTCGCGTTCCACCAAAATCAAACGACATTTCTTGAATGCCTTGGAAGAAACCTGATTTTAAATCAGAAACTAATGGAAGAGATGGGTCTCTGTAACGCCGCGCTGGCGGAAATTATCGAGGAATTCCAAACCCTAAAAGTCTCGGCGAAAATCTCCGGCTCGGGCCTCGGCGACTGCGCCCTCGGCCTTGGGAAAGTTCCAGCCATTGGAAAATTTAAAACTTACGCCCTGCAGGTTGAACCGCAGGGCGTGACCGCTCATGACGTTCAATGATGAACCTAATTTTTACCTTCATACTCAGCCGAGTATTCTGATGCCGACTATTAGCGAGATCGGTAGAAGGTAATTATCGCGAGAAGAACCAGACTGCGGCCAGGAACCTTGGATTTGGAAAGGGCGGGGCAAAAAAAGACCCCAGACTGAAAGCCTGAGGTCT
>JBAWXO010000019.1:0-12172 GCA_037144035.1 Kiritimatiellales bacterium | reverse complement strand
CATCTGGTCGGAATACCAGTCGACCGCCAGACATGACAGACAGTCGAACACATAGAAGGCACCCTTCCCGACCCGGCGGATGACGTCGTGGATGCTGTCGATGAAAGCTTCAAAGCCGATCTGCGGATCGAGCTCATGCACTTCTGTCGCCATGAAAGCCGGCAGCAGCGGAGCGTGGCGCGCGAAGCGGAAATAGATCAGCACCTTGCCGTTGTCCTGTGCCGCCTGCGCGAACGGCAGAACGAACGCCTGATATTCGGCGATGTCATCCACCTGCCAGACAATGTTATCGCCCGCCAGCACACCGCGGATGGTGTGGTCGAGATCCGGAATCCCTGTGCTCAGTGCCGTGCTGAAAGGTTT
This sequence comes from Kiritimatiellales bacterium, assembly GCA_037144035.1. GTDB lineage: Bacteria > Verrucomicrobiota > Kiritimatiellia > Kiritimatiellales > Tichowtungiaceae > Tichowtungia. The sequence goes on along the minus strand of JBAWXO010000019.1, from coordinate 11,809 downwards.
CATTTCTTCTGCCTCGGCTTTTTCAGTTGCTTGGCCTGCTTAGCGAGAGCTTCAACGCCAAGAGTGAACTGTGCGTCGGCTTGGGCATCTTCCAGCTGTCGGCGTTGCCGGTCAAACTTTTCAAACTCCAATTCCGCCGCCTGTTTCGCCTCTTCGGCGGAAATGCTTCCAGCGTGCTCCAGAATATCCCGGTCGCCAGCCCGCAGAAAGTCATCCAGTTTGGCCAGCCAATCGCACATTGTCATCGGACGACGTTCCATCGCCCGCAACTCGGCAAAATCCAGATACTGGGTCACGATCAGACTGAGCTTCTTCAATTCCTCTTCCGTGAGATAATTCTTGGCGATGACCGCATCCAGCTTGCGCGGCTTGGCTCCCTTCCACGAAGTCAGCCCCATGTTGGTCTGCGAGGCATCCGCCCGACGCTGAATCACCTCGGCGGCGGTCTGGCCGTGAACCGCCCAGTGCATTTTATTTTGCACCGTTTGGAAAAACAACTGCGTCATCTCCGCACTTGGATCGTAATCCACGCTCGTCTGGTAGATGTCACAAATCTTCCGGTAGAAATTACGTTCCGACAGGCGGATTTCCCGGATACGCTGGAGCAGTTCGTCGAAATACTCGTTCCTCGTGCCGCCCTGTTTCAGCCGCTCATCGTCCAGCGTGAAGCCCTTGACGATGTATTCCCGCAACCGCTGCGTAGCCCACTGGCGAAACTGCGTGCCCCGATGGGACTTTACGCGATAGCCCACGGAAATGATCACGTCGAGGTTGTAAAATTCGATTGCCCGGCTGACGGCCCGGGCTCCTTCCGTCTGAACTGTTGCATGTTTTGCAACAGTTGCTTCCGGTCGCAACTCCCCTTCGTCAAAGATGTTTTTGATGTGCTTGGAAATGACCGATTTGTCGCGCTGAAAAAGCTCAGCTAACTGGTTCAACGTCAGCCAGACTGTCTCGTTTTCTAGCCGCACTTCAATGCGAGTCCGGTTGTCCTCCGTCTGGAAAAGCATAAATTCCGATTTGGCTTCCGGTTTCATTTAAAACTCTTTTTACAGGTTTCCTTCAGACATTGCCACTTCCCTTTGGGTCATTTCTTGGGGTCTACCAAAAGCACCTTCCTTGACGCCGCGAAAGCGCAGGAACCGGATTCCCAATGTTTGGAAAACCCAATATTCCAAACAAAAAAAAGGGGGCCGAAGCCCCCTTTCGTGTAATGCAATGTCGCGGGGCTTAGATGAGACCCTGAGCGAGCATGGCATCGGCCACTTTGGTGAACCCGGCGATGTTGGCGCCAGCCACATAGTTGCCCGGAACGCCGTATTCAGCGGCTGTTTCGAAGCAGTTTTTGTGGATGCTGACCATGATGCCGTTGAGTTTTTCGTCAACTTCTTCACGGCTCCAGCTCATGCGCATCGAGTTCTGACTCATTTCGAGACCGGAGGTGGCCACGCCGCCGGCGTTGGCCGCTTTGCCCGGACCGTACAGAATCTTCTTGGCTAGGAAGCGTTCGACGGCTTCCGGCGTGCTCGGCATGTTGGCGCCTTCGCTGACCAGGAAGCATCCGTTGTCGATCAGCGTCTTGGCATCATTGCCGTCGATTTCGTTCTGCGTGGCGCTCGGGAACGCGCAATCGCACTTCACACCCCACGGGCGTTTGCCTTCAAGGAATTGTGCTTTGGTGAACTTCTTGGTGTATTCGCTGATGCGGCCGCGCTGCACGTTCTTGAGGTCCATGACCCAGGCCAGTTTTTCGTCATTGATACCATCCATATCCACGATGGTGCCGGCAGAGTCAGACAGCGTGACGGCTTTGCCGCCGAGCTGGTTGATCTTTTCAACGGTGTACTGAGCGACGTTACCGGAACCCGAAACCGTACACACTTTACCTTCGAGGCTGGTGCGGCGGGTCTTCAGCATTTCCTGCGCGAAGTAGGTCGCGCCGTAGCCGGTGGCTTCCGGACGAATCAGCGAGCCGCCCCATTTCAGGCCTTTGCCGGTGAGCACGCCGGTGAACTCGTTGCGGATGCGGCGGTACTGGCCGAACATGAAACCGATTTCACGTCCGCCTACGCCGATGTCGCCGGCCGGCACGTCGGTGTCCGGGCCGATGTGGCGCTGCAGTTCGGTCATGAACGACTGGCAGAAGCGCATGACTTCATTGTCGGATTTCCCTTTTGGATCAAAGTCCGAGCCGCCTTTGCCGCCGCCCATAGGAAGCGTGGTCAGCGAATTTTTAAAAATCTGCTCGAAGCCGAGGAATTTCAGGATGCTGGCGTTCACGCTGGGATGGAAACGCAGTCCGCCTTTGTACGGGCCGATGGCGCTGTTGAATTCAAAACGGAAACCGCGGTTGACCTGAACATTGCCTTTATCATCCTGCCACGGAACGCGGAAAATGATCTGGCGTTCGGGTTCGACGATGCGATGAAGAATCCGTGCATCGCACAGATCTTTGCGGCGAGCCATCACCGGCTCCAGTGATTCGAGCACTTCGTGCACAGCCTGCAGAAACTCCGGCTCGCCTGCATTGCGGCGTCCGACGATCTCTAATACTTCCTTGACTACACTCATTTGTATCTCCTTGTTCCGTTTTTCGGTTGACTCCTATACGGCATCGTTGCGTCGTATAAATTCTGTAACAACCGCCCCATTTCATCCAAAAACCATCTCAGGTCAACGATTATTTTTCCATTCAAAGTTGCATTTAAAAATCTATACGGCATTATTGCCGTATAAGTTTAGGCGCGCATTTCGGAAGCCTCGTGATTCAGCAAAATGCGGTGCCGTACGATGTCAGCTTATACGGCGGATTTTAAGAAGAACTTTTTTTGACCGAAGAAGGAGAAAACCCGATGAATATCCGGAACGACAAAGCCCGCGCAGCGGTTTTGCGTGCGCTGAGCGAACTCGACGGACCGGCCGGAGCGGCGCGAATTGCCGAGCGGCTGCCCGGCATGGGCGTTCAGCTTCAGCCGCGCACCATCCGTCTGTATTTAACTGAACTCGACCGTGATGGACTGACCACTCTGAGCAGTCGGCGAAAAGGCCGCGTCATTACCGAACAGGGCCGCGCCGAACTGGAGCGCTCTGATGTCGTCGCCAAAGTCGGCTTCGTCCGCGGACGGATTGACACGCTCGGCTACAGAATGACTTTCCGCTGCGAACCCGGCGTTGGCACAGTCGTTGCCAACTTCGCGCTGGTTCCATCGCGCGACCTGTCGCAGGTCTTCGCTGAAATTAAACCGGTTTTCGCCCGCAACCTGAGCATGGGAAACCGGCTTTGTCTGGTGCGGGCCAACGAAATTCTCTCCGGAAATTCTATTCCTGGCGGGTATTCCGCGCTGGGAACTTTTTGCAGCGTCTCCGTCAACGGCGTCCTGATGTCGGAAGGGATTCCCGTCACCTCGCGCTACGGCGGACTGATCGAAATGCGGCAGGGGCGTCCGGTACGCTTTGTCGAACTGATGGAATACTCGGGCGTAACGGTTGATCCGCTCGAAACCTTCATCCGCGCCGGCATGACTGATGTGCGCGAAAGCGCGCGTAGCGGCAGCGGCGTGATCACCGCCAGTTTCCGCGAAATTCCCTCCGTTGCGCTCGACGATGCGCGGCGCGTTTTCGACCGGCTGCAGCGCGCCGGTATGGGTGGCATCCTGATGATCGGCCGCCCCGGCCAGCCGCTGCTGGATATTCCGGTGGCCGAGGGACGCACCGGATTTATTGTTGTCGGCGGGCTCAATCCGATGGCGGCTGTGGTCGAGGCGGGAATCCCCTGCGAACTGAAATCGCTCTCCGGCCTCGAAGAATTCAGCCGGTTCAGAACCCTCGACGAAACCTTCCGGCGCTACATGGATGCGCTAAGATAAGACACTGCGGCAACCCAGAGTTTCCAATGTTTGGAACTTTTGCCGGGCCGGATGGCTGTTATAGAATCGTTGCGGATATGAAAGAGATTTTCCTCAGTGCCTTACTCGACAGCGCCGGAATGATTCCGTTCCTGTTGGTCGTTTATTTTCTCGTCGAATGGGTTGAGCGAAAATTCGGCGGAGCCATCGAACACCGGTTGCAGAAATCCGCCAAGGCCGGTCCGGCGATGGGCGCACTGTTCGGCTGTGTTCCGCAGTGCGGATTTTCTGTGGTGGCCGCGTCGTTCTATTCGCGTCGCCTGATCACCACCGGCACGCTACTGGCGGTTATTCTCTCCACCTCCGACGAGGCCATTCCAGTCGTTCTGGCGCATCCGGGACGGGGTGGAATCGTCTTAAAGCTGCTGATCACTAAACTGATCATCGGTATAGCTGGCGGCTATCTGGTTGACCTTTTGTTGCGCCGCCGCAAACCGGCCGAAGCCGACCGTGATGCCCGCGCCGAAAAAACTCACGAGCTGGGATGCTGCAATCACCAGCTTTCTGGCAGAACCAGCCGCTGGCAACTGTTGGCCCATCCGCTCATTCATACGGTGAAAATTTTTGTTTTCATCCTTGCCGTGACGCTGGGTATTAACGGCCTGATCGCGCTGGTCGGTCAGGAAAATTTAGGCCGCGTTCTGCTCAGCCATTCACTGCTCCAGCCGTTTCTGGCCGCGCTGGTCGGGCTGATCCCCAACTGCGCCGCCTCCGTGGCCATCGCCGAAATGTTTCTGAGGGGCGGTCTCAGCTACGGTTCCACCGTGGCCGGACTTTGCTGCAGCGGCGGACTCGGCCTGCTGGTGCTGATGCGGGAAAACCGCGACTTCAAAGATAATCTCCGGGTCATCGCGTTACTGGTTTTCATCAGCACGGCTGCAGGTCTCGCCATCCAACTGCTGTACGGCTGATTCAAAAACTTTCTGGAATATAAATGGACGTTTTGGGTGGCTTATGGGCTAAAATGTGACAAGAATAGTTGGATTAAATGAAAACATGGATGGATCTTTGGAGAGCAGGAAGGGTTTTTAAGACGGCATTTGATGAGCAACGCGTTGCGATTGAGGGGATTTATACTGCGGCAAACGATATTTTGAGCGTGCCGGAAAACACCCCCACTGAGTACGCAGTTTCTATGGCCGCTATTCCTGAATCGTTCTATACCCTGCGAAAAAACATTTTTTCAACTCTCTTCCAATCCATGTATCACCTGTTGGGGTGCGACCCGCAACACCGCCTCTTTTACGGCAAACTGCTTCACCTCTTCCGCATCTGGGTGACCAGCGCCGACAATCTGCTCGACGATGAAGACAAGGTCGTCATCCCGATTCAAATGCTCGGCTCATCGCGCGTCATGCGGCAGGTCGTCTCCATCATGACAGCTGACCGTATTTTCCAGCGTCTGCTCGCTGAAGGTCTCGCCACCGGCGCGCTGAACGCGGAACAGGCGCGCAAACTCGCCGACCGCTCGTTGCAAATCCTCCTGCCAAGCGCAGCACAGGAAGCCAGCGAAGAAACAGGGATCGCCGAACGCCCTGACCCAGAACACGTTCTTTCCGTCATCCACCGCTATAAAACCGGAATCCTTTTCAACCTTGCGTTCCTCGCACCGGAAATTGTCGAACCGCACCTCAACTGCGCCCGCGCCGCCGCACTTAAAGACGCCCTGCTCCAGTTTGGAATCGGCTGCCAGGTGCTTGATGACATCCGTGATCTGGCCCGCGACCATATTGAGCGCCGCCACAACTACCTGCTTTCCGACCTTTGGAAAAACCAGCCGGAATTTTTCCAATCATTGGAACGCCGCAAACTGAACGTGACGGACCGCCTCTATTTAGAAGTTCCGCAGTGCGCGCTGCCCGCCGCGCGGCTCGGGTTCAGCATGATGTGCAACGGACTCACCGCACTCGGCGATCTGGGGCTTGGTATCGGCGAAAAAACCGCAGGACATCTGGCAGGCTCCATGTTCGCCATCCTCGACCTTCAAGATCTGCAATATGCATAAGAAACAGCATCCTCGATCCGCCACCGCGCAACAGACCGACGGCGTCACGCTCGACCACGCCGCGAAAGTCTATGACATCCTCGCGCCGCTGATGACACTCGGTCTTGAGCGCCACTACCACCGCCTTGTCATCCAGCTGCTCGCGTTGCGCGGCGATGAGCAGATTCTCGACATCGGATGTGGAACTGGCACGCTGACGCGCGACATCGCCGCCGGTCTGACTGATAAAGAGTGCTCACGATGCACCGGCCTTGATGCCGCCGAAAAAATGATCGCTGTCGCCAGGCGGAAAGCCGCCGGCATTCCCAACATTCATTTTGATGCTGCCACCGCCGAATGCCTTCCTTACGAAAACAACTCGTTCGATGCCGTCGTTTCCACCTTTTTTTTCCATCACATCCATTTTGCACTGAAGAATAAGGTGCTGACCGAAACCGCACGCGTCCTCAAACCAGGTGGGCGTTTTATTATTGTTGACGTCGACGCCCCTACCACCTGGTTTGGTTCCATCTGCGCACACTCCGGCCACTGGCTTTTCCAGCAGAATGAGATCGCCGAAAACATCGTTGGAAAACTGCGCGAAGCGTTTGGCGCGAGTTCGTTCAAATGGAGAGCGGTCTCGCATCACTCGGGATATATCACGGTCTTTGAACTCAAAAAGGAGGACTGATTATGAGGCGTTTCGTCACCACAGCCCTGCTGTTCACCACGCTCACCATCCGTGCCGCGCAGATCGAAGACCCTGTCGGCATCGCGGTCGAAACCTATTTCAACACCGTCTTTACGAAACTCGGCGAGGTCGCCGCGAAAAAACCAACACACGACACGTTCCGCGCCGCGATGAAACCGGTTGCCGAATCGGTGGATGGCTTTTTCGGCGGCACGCTGATCAATACCGATTTTGTCATTGACCAGAGCTACTATAAATTCCACGCGCTCGCCAACGGATTCGATCTCAAGAGGGTCAAGCAGCTCGACTATTTCTGGGATTTAATGCGCACTGCGCCGGCACCGCAACTCAGCGAACCGGGTCATGGCAATATCATGCAACCACGATTGATCGCTATGCGTTATCCAATCATCACCGGCGAAAAACTTCATGGCGTTGTCTCGATGATGGTGCGTACTGAAAAATTACTCGCGATCAGCGGTCTTGATAAATGCAGCGCATACAAAATTATCTGCCGCGGTGAGCTCGCCGAGGAAAAAGGAACCCTTTCTACCCATCACCACGAGGTGAAACTGCTCCTGCCGTCGACGGAATGGATGATTCAGTACGACCTCTAAATCAGGGCGTTTTATTTTTCGGCTTGGCGCAGCAAATCCTTGAAGCCGCCTTCTGTCAGAAGAGAGGCCTGCCAGGCAGAGGCTAAACGCTGGGAGCGGCCGCGGGAAAGCCCGTCGACCAGTTCCTGCCGGATGGCGGGCAACCCCACATCGGCATCCGTGGATTTGCGCGAAGAGACATAGGCAAGAAGTACGCCTTCTTTAGCCGGAGCCGGGGCACAAAGTCTGCCCTGCGGCACGTTGATGCAGAGTCCGACGAGCATCTCGGCATATTTGTCTTTCAGCTCGGTGGTGACGTCAAATTCGGGAGTCGTCTGCACTTTGAGCCCGAACGGCTTGATGGCCTCTTTGAAGCCGGCCCCGGCCTTCGTCGCTTCCGCAACGGCTTTTTCTATTTCGATGGCGCGTTCGGCCAGCGCTTTGGTAACGGCATTTTCGCGCACGGCTTCCATCACTTCTTTTTCAACCGCCGCGAAGGTGGGGACGAAAGAAGGATAGCGCTGTTCGAGAGACAGAACGTAAACCGTGTCTTTTCCGACGATTGCATCGCTGAAGGAGGTGTAGGCGTCGTTTTCCAGGCGGAACGCCGCCTGACGGAAAGGTGCTGTTTCATCAATGCCTTTGAGGTCTTCTTTCAAACCGAAGGCCAGCAGGGTCTTGGCTTTCAAACCAGACGCCTTCACGGCTCCGGCGAAGTCGGGCTGGCCGCCTTCGGCTTTGGGCTCAACGGCCGCAACAAACTCTGTCGCTTTCCCAACGGCCAGCTTGCGGGCCAGCGTGTAAAGAATCTGTTCGTTAATTTCGCCTTCCACCTTTTCAAACGGCTTATACTCTACGATGGCGTTCGCGTTGGTGTTTTCGACGCGGTAGTCCTCAATGTTTTTATTGTAGAGCTGTAATGCCGCGCCTTCCGGAAGTTCCGCTTTCGCGAGGAAATTACTGACCGGGAACTCGACGTAGGAAACACGCACTTTGGCGGGCATACGGAATGCTTCCGGATTTTCTGCAAAAAGAGACTGCGCCTCTTTTTTGGAAATGGTGACGGTTTTTTCGACCTGCGCACGCGGAATCACAACGTAGTCGAGCACGAAGCGGTCAGTGTAAAGATGATAGGCCTGCTTGAGTTCATACGGGGAAATCAGCGCGGCCTGCACCGGGCGGGACATCAGTTTATAAATGGTGATCTGTTCGCGGAACAGCTCTTCGGCCTGCCGGGAAGTGATCTGGAGCTGCTGCAAAACCGCCTTGTAGACTCTGACGTCGAACGCGCCGTTTTCCGCGCGGAAAAGAGGCATCATCTGCATCTGCTGCACGATTTCCGTATCGGCCACAGGAATTTTTTCAGCCTGCGCTTTGTGCAAAACCGCCACGCGCCGCCAGGCTTCCTGACGAAGTGCCGCAGTCAGTTCGTCGTTCATCGGAATCATTCTGCCCGAAGAAAGGATGTACCAGATATAGGTATTGTGGTAGGCGCGGCGGTATTCTTCCTGCGACACCTTCTTGCCGAACAGTTCGCCGGCATCCCGCTCTCGGCTCTGCCGCCCTCCAGAACGCATCGTGGGAGTGAAAAATCCGACGAAGGAAACAATGATAACGCCGAGAATGATATACCAGAGCACCTTGGACTGAATCAGTTTATGAAAGCGCGTAATCAACATAGCCATAACAGACCCCTTGGTTTTGCGATAAAAAACAGGGGCACAGCATAGCCGCGCCCCTCCCCTCGGTCAACGGGAAAGCCAAGTTGTCAGCTTTTCCGTAAACGCGCAATGAACATGCCGTCGCCGGGCCCTTCCCAGGGCCATATCTGAAGCGTGCCCTTTGTCAGTGCGCCGGTCAGAGGATGAGTAAACGGATCTGGCATAAATCCGGGATGTTCGGCCAGAAACCGGTCCAAAGTGCCGGTCGTTTCCTCGCGGGTGAAGGTGCAAACGGCATAAACCAGTATACCGCCGGACTTAACGCACTGCGCGGCGTTATGGAGCATCTTCACCTGCAAGTTGCGTTTCTGCGCCGGATCGCGAGGGTCGGTGCGCCAGCGGGCATCTGGATTTCGGCTCCAAGTGCCCCATCCCGAGCAAGGCGCATCCACCAGCACGCCGTCGAACTCTTTAGTGAACGGCTTGTCTTTGGCTAAATCGTGAAGCTGAAGGCGGACGGTTGAAATTCCGCCGGCATGGGCGCGTTTCTTGCACTCGTGCAGCACTTCAGCGCGCACATCGGTCGCCAGCACTTTGCCGTCGTGCCCGATCAAGTCGGCTAGCTGAACGGTTTTACCGCCCGCGCCCGCGCAGGCATCCCACCAGTCGGAGCCGGAAGCGGGTGCGGCGATCATCGCCACCGCCTGCGAAGCGACATCCTTCACTTCGAACTGCCCGCCGTGGCCGACCTTGCCGAGAGAAGTGCCCGCAGCGATGGAAACGATGCCGGGAGCCGAGGCATGCTCCTTATAAGGAACATTCGCCCCAGTAAGTGTCTGCTTGAATGCTTCATCGCGCAGGCGCAGCCAGGTCGGCGGGCGCTGCTGAAGCGTTTCGTAGAAAAGATCCTCGCACCCCGCAGGAAGATCTACAACTTTTCCGAACTCTGGAAAAACGAGGTCCGCCTTTTCCAAACCTTTGAAATTCGGGAACCACGCCGCGAGCACGGCACGTTTTTCGTCGAGGGTTTTGCCGCCGAGCGGTTCCCCGCCGGGCTTCGCGGCGGCTTGCAACGCGACATGCAGATCCGTCCGGTCGAGAAGCCAGCTGAGGGCGGCGGCTTCGAGCGGTTTGAGGTTGAGCGGGCGGGTCCAGCCGAGCCAGCGGAAGTACGAAAAAAAGCATTCGGAGAGAAAGCGACGGTCGCGGGAGCCCAGTTCGCGGCGGTTTTTGAAGAAGCGCAGCAGAACGCGATCGGCCGGATGCCGATGTTCCAATACGTGCGGCGTCAGAGTTTCGAGGATTTCGGTAGCCAGCCGGGTTTGCTGGTTGATTATTTTTTCGTTCAGATTTTTCATGGGATTCATCAAAGATTTTTGTTTTTTTGTTTCTAAAGTTGGACATAATCCGTGCCCCAACAATTAGGCGTGCAGGAAGAGTGCAGGCAAAGGCGAACGAAAGGCAACTGTTATGGCAAAAGAACTCGGATTCGTGATGATTACTCCCCACTCGTTGCGCAAATCGCGCACCGGCGGGATTATCGGACGGTTCAGCCGGATCGAGGGAATCGAGTTTGTCGCCTCGCGCATGTTCGGCCCGAGCCAGAAGCTGGTTGACTGCTACGCAGACATGCTGCGCACCAATCCCGACATTACGCCGGACAAGCGCGATATTCTCGCCGACTACGTCCTGCGCGCCTTCGGCCCCGAAACCGATACCGGCCGGCCGCACCGCGTGATGATGCTTCTTTTTGAAGGCGAAGACGCCATCAAAAAAATCTACGCCGCCGCCGGCGGGTTCGACGACACGCAGGAATCCTCCGATACCGTGCGCGGCACTTATGGTGACTGCGTCCGCGATTCCTCCGGTAAAGTGATTTATTTTGAACCGTCCGTGCTGGTGGCACCTTCCACGCGTTCAGCCAAACATACGCTCGCCCTCTGGATGGAATATGCCGAGAGCGACGGCGGCATTGTCAAAAACGCGCTCAGCCTGCCGGATGCCGACGTACAGAAAACACTCGTCATCATCAAGCCGGACAATTTCCGCTTCCCCAGTTCGCGTCCCGGCAACATTATCGACCTCTTCTCGCGCTCTGGCCTGCGGATCGTCGGCGCGCAGGTTCACCGGATGAGCATGGCGGAAGCCAAGGAATTCTACGGGCCGGTTCAGCCGGTTCTGAGGGAGAAGCTCTGCGGCCGCACCACCGACAAAGCCTGCGCCGCGCTCGAAAGAGAATTCCACTTCCCGATGCCCGCCGAAGTCAAAGAGGCGCTCACTAAAACGCTCGGCCCGTACTACGGCGACCAGCAGTTCTACGAGATTATGAAATTCATGACTGGCGTGTGGCTGCCCGATGTGCCGGAAAAAGAAATGACCGCCGACGGAAAAGTGCGCTGTCTGGCGCTGATCTATGCCGGTAAAGATGCCGTGGACAAAATCCGCAACATTCTCGGCCCGACGGATCCAAGCAAGGCGAATCCCGGCTCCGTACGCAAGGAATACGGCAGCGACATTATGGTCAACGCCGCGCATGCCTCCGACTCAGCGGAAAACGCTCAGCGTGAAATTGGAATTATCAAACCCGAACGCAATCTGCTCAAACAATGGTTCGATAAATATTACGCTTAAATGGAGAGAGATATGTGGAATGGAGTTAAAGCTGCGCCAGAAGATGCAATCCTTGGACTGACCGAAGCCTTCAAAAAAGATCCGCGCTTCGCCAAGATCAATCTTGGCGTCGGTGTTTATAAAGACGAAGAAGGCCACACTCCAATTCTGGAATCGGTTAAAGCCGCCGAAAAACGGATTTTTGAAAGCCAGAACACCAAGTCGTATATGCCGATTGCCGGTGAGGCGGCTTACGGCGATGAGGTGCAGAAAATGATTTTTGGTTCGCTCTGCGCCCGCTCCGCCACGATCCACACTCCCGGAGGAACCGGCGCGCTGCGCGTTGCCGCCGAACTGCTCCA